>JAGSGK010000074.1 GCA_023955215.1 Paracoccaceae bacterium | reverse complement strand
AACCGGACCAGTACTTTAACCACCGTAGAACATAAATACGTGCTTGCCGGAAAGGGTTGCGGAGCTATGCTTTATTTGGATTTCAGCCAGTTTATGTTAAAATATCTATATGAGTAAACTACCAAGAACAACTTTGACACCAACGCTTGTTCTGAATGAAGACGGATCACCCTATCTTGCCTGCGGGACGCCCGGCGGTGATAAGCAAGATCAATGGCAGTTGGCCTTTCTAATTCGCCACCTGATGTATGGGCAGAGCATGCAGCAAGCAATTGACGCACCCGGCTTTGGATCAAGCCACTGGCCAAACTCTTTTTATCCACGACAGGCCGAGCCAGGGAAAATGTCTATTGAAAGCCGCGTAGGGAAGAAAATTATCGCAGATTTGCGTGCTCGTGGTCATATTGTGAGTGTTAGCGATCCCTGGTCAGAAGGCTGGATTTGTGCTTCCTCGATTGCACAAAATAGACAACTCAGCGCCGCAGCCAGCCCGCGCGGTGTCCAAGCATATGCTGTCGGAAGATAATAATTTAAACTATGAAAATATCATAGTTATTTTATTGCCTGAGCCAATCTGATGTGACTCTGAGTTTCCGCAACCTCTTGCATCACACGGATCTGATCTAATGCCCTATCAAGCCTTTTGAGAGATGATGTACGAAGTTCTGCTACGATATCAAAATTGCCGCTTAGGTTATGAACATCGAGAATTTCATCCATTCTGCGGAGTGCAGCAAGTGTCACCCGATGATCACCAGCATTCAGTCGGATTAGGGTAAAGGCACTGATTTGGTGATCGTGTTCTGTTGCTCCCATTTCCACAGTGAACCGGTGAATGACCTTGGTGTGCAACAGTGCCTCTATACGGTTTTGAACCGTGCCTCGCGATACACCTAATACGCTCGCCAAATCTGTAGCGGTTGATCGGGCATTCCGTGTCAGCAGATGCAGCAGCTTGTCGTCGAGATCGTCCAAGACTCTTCTCCAATCTAGAATCTGAATAACAAAATGTCAGAAAAATACCGAAATGTAAAGTTTTTTACCGTTTTGTTTGACGCTGCGGCGAGATATATTCACATCTGTATTGTGACAAAGGGGAAATGTAATGCCAAACGAACAGCGGAAGACCGCCTATAATGATATCTTGTCAGCCTGCGGCCTCAAAATCCAAGAGTTGCGAGGAAAAGCGCTTGAAGTATACACGCCGGTGGACGGCCAGAAAATTGCCACTTTGGATATGCACGATGTACCCGCCACAGAGGCAATGATCGATCTTGCAGAAGACGCATTTCTGCATTGGCGCAAGGTCCCGGCACCACGCAGAGGAGAATTTGTTCGCTTGCTCGGAGAAGAGCTGCGTCGCGAAAAAGAAAATCTCGGACGACTGGTGACACTGGAATGTGGGAAAATTCTACAAGAGGGTTATGGTGAAGTTCAAGAAATGATTGATATTTGCGATTTCGCTGTCGGCCTATCACGGCAGCTATATGGCCTCACCATCGCCTCTGAACGTCCTGGGCATACAATGCGCGAAACTTGGCACCCAATGGGCGTGTGTGGTGTCATTACCGCCTTCAACTTTCCTGTGGCTCCGTGGTGCTGGAATGCTGCTTTGGCATTGGTATGCGGTGATCCAGTCATCTGGAAACCATCAGAAAAAACACCGTTGACCGCTCTAGCGGTACAAATAATTTGCGATCGTGTCCAGAAAACCTTCGGCGATGACGCTCCCGAAGGGTTGATTCAGACTGTGATAGGCGAGCGGGAAGTCGGAGAAGTGCTCACCGCGTCGAAGAATGTTGCCATTGTGTCTGCCACCGGTTCGGTGCCGATGGGGCATGCTGTGGCCAGCGATATGTCAAAACGACTTGGCCGTACCATCCTGGAACTTGGCGGGAACAATGCAATGATCGTTGCACCTTCAGCAGATCTCGAAATGGCTCTGCGCGCTATTGTGTTTTCAGCGGTTGGAACGGCGGGTCAGCGTTGCACGACACTGCGCCGACTGATTGTTCATGAAGATGTTTATGACGAACTCGTACCCCGACTGGTTAAAGCCTATAGTGGATTGCCAATAGGCGACCCGTTGGCTGAAGGTACGCTCGTTGGTCCCCTCATTGATTTTGAAACACTGAAGTCAATGGAGGATGCAATGGGGCAGGCAAAAGTCGAAGGTGGTATCGTTCACGGCGGCGCAAGGGCGCTTGCGACCGAATTCCCCGACTCAGCATACGTAAACCCAGCGATCATCGAGATGCCCGGGCAAACGGGCATCATGCACACCGAAACCTTCGCTCCTATTCTTTATATTGTAAAATATAGGGAGCTGGAAGATGCAATCATAATGCACAACGAAGTACCTCAGGGTCTGAGTTCCTGCATCTTCTCGACCGATGTTCGTGAAACAGAATATTTTCTATCGGCCTTGGGGTCAGATTGTGGAATTGCAAACGTTAATATCGGTCCATCTGGAGCCGAAATCGGCGGTGCATTCGGAGGCGAAAAGGAAACGGGAGGTGGACGTGAAAGCGGCTCTGATGCCTGGAAGGGCTATATGCGGCGCCAAACCAGTACCGTGAACTATTCACGCGAGCTACCGCTTGCACAGGGCATCAAATTCAAAATCTGAGGTAACAACATTAAAAAAATTGCAGTATTAGGATTAGGTAAAGTTGGCACACTTGCGGCAGAATTGCTTCATGATTCCGGATTCACCGTTACTGGTATCGACATCGCCTCAAGCAAACAAAGCTTCCCTTTCGCCACCAAGGTGCTTGACCTGGGCAACAATGCAAACATCGAACACGAATTTGCCCAACAAGACGCTGTTTTGTCATGCTTACCGTTCAGTCTCAACGTAGCGCTTGCCGAGGTTGCTCACAAAGTTGGGATACACTACTTTGATCTGACAGAAGATGTTCCAACCACTAACCGGATCATCGAGTTGAGCAAAACGTCAAATGCTTTGATGGCACCCCAATGTGGCCTTGCCCCCGGATTTATCGGGATCGTCGGTGCGTCACTGATCGAAAAGATGGATGAATGTCGAAGCTGCAAGATGCGTGTCGGGGCATTGCCCCAACATCCGACAGGTTTGATGGGTTACTCATTCAACTGGTCTCCAGCCGGAGTTGTAAACGAGTACCTGAACGATTGTGAGGTGATCGAAGACGGCGAACGTAAAATGGTTTCTGCCATGGAGTGGTTCGAAGATATCTATATCGACGGCACTAAGCTGGAAGCTTTCACTACGTCAGGTGGGTTAGGCACGATGTGTGAGACTTACGGCAGCCAGGTAGCTAATATCGACTATAAAACAATGCGTTATCCTGGACACGGAAAGTTGATGAACTTTTTCTTCCATGAGTTATTGTTGCGTGAGCGCCCAGATGTCGCCGGTGACATTCTTGTAAAAGCCAAACCACCAGTAAATGATGATGTCGTTTATGTGCATGTTTCCGCAGAAGGTATGATTAACGGTGACCTGCGTCGAGAAGAGTTTGTTCGCGCATACCACCCAGTCGAAGTTGCTGGCAAAACCAGAACAGCCATCGCCTGGACAACTGCAGGGTCAGTCGTTGCGATCATCGAAATGGTGCGCGAAGGCAAGTTGCCAAACAAAGGGTTCCTGAAGCAGGAAGAAATTCCGTTAGAGGCATTCCTCCGAACGCCCACCGGTTCGCTCTACGCCAAATAAGTTGGTTGCTTTTGAGCAGCGACAAGCGAATAGAAGTGCCTTATGCATTGATGTTTCTCCCATCGCATATGGGATCATTTTATTATATCTAAAAAAGTCTCAAAATAGATCAATTCTTGTCATACCTACGAAGAGGTCTGCTGGAAGTTATTTGCGAAAATGTCAGAATTTACAAGGGTGAAACTGGCGAAATTAGCCAACGTTCTCCAATGCTACCGCAATACCCTGCCCAACGCCAACACACATCATTGCGAGTGCTCTACGCCCGCCATTCAGGCTAAGTTCAAGCGCAGCTGACCCAGTGATACGTGCACCGGACATTCCCAATGGATGGCCCAAAGCGATGGCCCCTCCGTTTGGATTCACGCGCGGATCCTCATCAGAGATTCCTAGATCACGAAGGGTTGCAAGTCCTTGACTTGCAAATGCTTCGTTGAGTTCAATAACATCGAAGTCCGCCTGAGTAAGTCCCAACCTCTCAAAAAGCTTCTTTGTTGCTGGTGCTGGGCCAAACCCCATTATTTTAGGAGCAACTCCGGTGGTAGCACCACCCAAAATTTTGGCTATTGGTGTAAGCCCATGTTCCGCAGCTCCCGCAGCGCTCGCTAGTATCAACGCCGCTGCCCCATCATTAACTCCACTTGCGTTGCCAGCGGTGATAGTCCCATCCAATCGAACAAATCCCTTGAGATTGGCCAAAGCTTCGGTAGTAGTTTGAGGGCGAGGATGTTCGTCAGAATCAACAAAAAAAGGGGCTCCCCGCCGTTGTGGTATCTTTACCGGGACGATCTCTTTTGCAAGCCGTAAGTTGGCCATTGCAACACCAGCTTTCTGTTGGGATCGAAATGCAAATGCATCCTGATCTTCACGTGAAATTTTAAAATCATCAGCCACATTTTCAGCAGTTTCAGGCATGCTATCCACGCCATATTGTTCAGACATCAGCGGATTGATAAACCGCCAACCGATTGTAGTATCATACAACTCATTCGTGCGCGAAAAGGCCTGCGTAGTTTTAGGCAACACAAAAGGCGCACGCGACATACTCTCAACGCCACCAGCAATAACCAAATTCATCTCGCCTGCTTTAATCGCGCGGGCGCCAGTGATAATAGCATCCATTCCAGAACCGCAAAGTCGGTTCATCGTTGTTCCCGGCACCGTGACGGGAAATCCTGCAAGTAAAAGAGACATACGCGCAACGTTCCTGTTGTCTTCGCCAGCCTGATTGGCACATCCAAGGATTACTTCGTCTATAGCCGCAAGATCAAGGGACGGATGCCGATCTACTAACGCCTTAAGCGGCAACGCCCCAAGATCATCAGTACGAATGGACGACAACCCGCCGCCATAGCGACCAATGGGTGTGCGAATGTAGTCGCAGATAAAAACATCGACCATCAGCTTAGATCCGGCACTGTGAGGTCTGCAACATCGCCATTGATATGAAGCGTAGCCCCGGTGAGAGATTGCAATTCATCAAACGATAGTTTGGGCAGTTTTTCGCGTAGAAGGAACCGCCCGTTATCGATATCCACTACAGCAAGAGATGTATAAACCCTAGTAATGCATCCAACCCCAGTCAATGGAAACGTACACTTCTCCACTAGTTTGGGCTTGCCGTCTTTCGTGGTGTGATCCGTGATAACGGCAACTTGCTTGGCCCCATGAACAAGGTCCATCGCGCCACCAACAGCAGGTACACCTTTAGAGCCAACACGCCAATTGGCAAGATCGCCGTTTTGCGCAACCTGATATGCACCCAGTACCGCAAGATCTAAATGACCACCACGCACCATCGCAAAGCTATCCGCATGATGAAAAAATGAAGCACCAGCGCTCAGTGTGATCGCCTTCTTGCCCGCATTGATCAAATCCCAATCTTCTTCCCCCTCTGCAGGCGCGGCCCCAAACCCTAACACACCATTTTCGGTGTGATAGGTAATGTGTCGACCTTCAGGTTGAAATTTAGCAATCAATTCAGGGATGCCAATACCAAGGTTTACGTAGGCATTATCCTGAATGTCCTGTGCTGCGCGCCAAGCGATCTGCGGGTTTCTAAGCTTTTCCCAAGTCATGCGTATTCTACTCCCGTACGGATCAACAATTCTTCTTGCTGCGGGTCGGGGACTTCCACGACGCCATCAACGAAGAGTCCCGGGGTAACGACCTCTTCAGGATCTATCCCACCGGCATTTATGATTTTTGATACTTGCACAATGGTCTTTCGAGCCGCCATACACATCAGTGGATTGAAATTGCGCCCCGCAAGCCGATAAGTCAAATTACCATATGTGTCGCCAAGCGCACCTTTGACGAAGGCAAAATCCGCTTTTAGCCAGTGTTCAAGTACGTAGGGCTTGCCATCAAATTCCTGAACCTGCTTGCCAGCCGCCAGCTCTGTACCATAGCTTGCAGGAGTAAAAAATGCAGGGATACCGGCGCCTGCAGCACGAATACGCTCTGCAAGTGTGCCTTGCGGGATCAGTTCCAGTGCAATCTCTCCAGCAAGATACTTGTCAGTGAACGCCCGCGGATCAGACGAACGTGGAAATGAGCAGATCATCTTTGCAACCATGCCCGCGTCAATCATTGCGGCAATGCCGATCTTGCCATTACCCGCATTATTATTAATGACCGTGAGTTTTGCCGGGCTTCCAGTTGCCTTATAACGATCAATCAATGCGTGGATCAGATCAATTGGAGCTCCCGATCCACCAAATCCACCAATCATAAGAACTGCATTATCCGAGACGTCAGCGACCGCAGCTTCAAGAGTTGATATAGTCTTGTCCATTAGGTGCCATCCGTTCCTATATTAGTAGCAATCATAATATAGACTTAATTGTGCGCAGACCATCCAATGTAACCTGACAAAGATGATCGATTTCAGATTGAGTCATGGGGGTCGAAAGCAACCCTGAACATGTTTCAATCATGATAAGGCCATTGTTAAAGAAGTGGTCCAACAGTGCAGACACACACTTTTGCTCATGAGGGCCAACAAATGCATTACGATAGGTCGTTGGGGCAACTTCTTTCAGGTGAATTCGGAACATGGAACCACGCCCTGTTACACATGCTGGTACATCCGCGATCTTGATCGCCTCTGCGATCCCTGCCCGTGTGCAGTCTGCTAAAGTATTCAGTTTCACTACGGCGGCATTGTCAAAGTGCTCCATCGCTATGGATCCCGCAGTCAAGGTAATTGGGTTTGCACTGAAGGTGCCGTAATGCGGGAATGGAGCTGGCCCATTAAGCGGATTCATTACATCTAGTACAGCCGCGCGACCAGCCAGTGCACCAACAGGGAATCCTCCACCAATCATTTTACCCAATGCCGTTAAATCAGGGCTGACGTCATAGGCATACTGCGCTCCAGAAAACTCGGTGCGGAAGGTAATGACTTCATCAAAGATTAACAATGCTCCATTGCTGGTCGCCCAGCTTCTCAACGCTTTCACAAAGGCCTCGGTTGCGGGTATCACTCCAATGCGATGCGGTAAAAGATCCAATAGTACGCCAGCGATCTTATCTTTGTGTTGGTCCAGAATGGCAATTGCACGCTCTGGCTCATTGAACGGAATGACGATCACATCATCTAGTGCGGATTGTGGTGTTCCTTGCGATACTGGAACGCTTGTAGGTGCGTTGGCGTCACCCCAGTTGGCGGGCTTCGATGTTTGGCTTACTTCCGCATAATCATAAAGGCCATGATAGGACCCTTCGACCTTGGCTATCTTTGCACGCCCTGAATAGGCACGCGCTGCCTTGAGGCAGCTCATGACGGCCTCGGTACCAGAATTCACGAACCGGAGTTTTTCAAAGCTCGGATTTCTTGCAACCAATTGATCCGCGTAATCAACCTCGACTTCTGTTCCAATGGAAAACGCCGTCCCATTGGCTAGTTGTTTTTGCACGCCTTCGACTATTGGCTGATATGCATGGCCATGAATTAACGAGGCAACATTATTGGCAAAGTCGATACGTTGGACGCCTTCAATATCCGTAACAATGCAGCCTTCACCTTTTTGGGCATACACTGGATGGGGTTTGCGAAGGATCGTATTTCGGCTGCACCCACCGGGCATAACCTTCTTTGCACGTTCATATAACTCAGCGCTTTTGGTAAGTTCGTTCATCCTAGTTTTCCGGTGCTTCTTTGATCAGATATTTCAGCTTGCCTTCAACGCCATCCCATTTGGTGGCATCAGGTAGAGGGTCTTTCTGATCAGTGATTTGCAGCCAGATCTGGCTCAACTCTTCGTTAATTTCAAGAAAATGTTTCTTATCTTCTGGAAGATCATCTTCATTAAAGATAGCTCCTGCTGGGCAAGCTTCGACACAGTCATCACAATCAATACACTCATCAGGATTGATAACAAGAAAGTTAGCGCCTTCATAAAAGCAATCTACAGGGCATACATCCACACAATCGGTATATTTGCATTGAATACAATTGTCGGTGACGACATAGGTCATAAAGTGGGTCCTCTGTTTGGCCGACAGTGATGCAAATGGCCACTGCCGGGCATAATTTATTCTGCAGCAACTGCCGAAATGGCTGGAATGTCGTACATTGAGTAAAGTTCGGCTTCGTCCACGATGACGCGATCGTCATAGCCGCTGAACCAGATAGCTTCCGGGTTACGCCCAACTATTGTGACCTTAGCTCGGTTCGAGGCATCAGCAGCACCACGCAGAAGCTTGAATACCACCACGCCGTTTTCGCCACCTTTGACACCTGGAACAGGCTCATTTGTGACTGCAGCAACTTCTGTTTTACCTTTGTAATGAGTGATCGAAAGACGCGCGTGGGCTTCAACACCGGATAAGCCCTGCTGGGATTCATTCAATATTTGCCAAGCGCGCTCGATTGGCACATTAAAGGCTTTATGGCCGACGATATCTCGACCACAGAAAAAATAGTGGTTTTCGATTCCGTTGCGCCTCATCTCCCGCTGAAGAATACGTAGCGCTTCAGGATCATCATTGATACCAGCAATAATCGGTGACTGGTTATCAAGGTTGATCCAAGCACGGTTGCCGAACGCTTGAACAGCGGCCAACGCATCTGGATGCCAGACCAAACCACCTTGCGGGTCGTCGATGAATTCACCGTCGGGTCCCTTCAGTAGTACTTCATCCGGGTGGTTAAAGTGCACCATCATACGCAGGTTGACCCGCGGATAGGCCTTATGAAACTTATCTAACATTGCAAAGAACGTCTCGTCGAATCTCTTGGGATGGAACGCCATCTCTTTGGTGCCAATCCGGATGTTTTCAATCCCAGCCTGAGCCAAAGCTGCCAGCCACTGAGCAATGTTCTTATTACCAAGAACCATCGGATCACCACCAGACATCAGGATTTCACGAAGACGCTCGCGGTTTGTTTCCGGATGACGTCCACCATTTTCAGCAACAATGCGGTTATGCTCAGTGATGTAGTCAACAATATCTTTTATCTGCGCCAAACCCTTTGCAGCGACAGTTCCGTCCGCACGAGTGATCTCTTTCTTTGCAATCAGTTCTTCACGATAGCAGAACCGACAATGGGCTGAACATGTTGACGCTACATAAATTAGCCCCAATTCATATTTATGAATCAAACCCTCAACAGGGCTGTAAGTCATCTGCTTTCCAGGGTCTTCAGCGCCATCAAGGTCGTAGGTTTCCTTGGGGCTCGCTTTAACCAAGGTCTGGATTGCCAGTGAATTTTTCGCCTGCTCAAAGTAATGCCGTGTAATTTTAACGGGCATACGCGCCTGAACGTCGCGTTTAGTTCCATCAAGCGCTTTAACGGCGTCCAGCTCATCTTGTGAATAGAAACCTTGCATGTCTTGTGGGACAGTTCCCGCCATGAATTTTTTAAGACCTGTGATGATGTCACGGTCATATTTGCCATTCTGTACAGTCGCCAAAAAGGCGGCCTCTTTTTCAGATGGGGAATATTTTTCTTTTGGGGTCATCTTAAATATCCTTCAAACAATAGCAATTCGGATCATGTCCTGACCCGGAGAATAATAAAATTATTATAGGTATAGACTGCATCTCACAAACGTTGATTTGTTATGGACTCATGATAATAACTCATACTAAAACTACTATAGGGTACGAAAAGCGCCATATGCGTGCTAAAATAGAATGCAAATGACAAATCAAAGGGCATAACATGATTTCCTCACAACGACGTTACATACCTTCAATGGCAGCAATACGTAGCTTCGAAGCCGCTGCTCGACATCAAAGTTTTACCCTCGCGGCTAGTGAGCTAAACTTAACGCAAAGTGCTGTGAGCAGGCAAGTCAAGGAAATGGAACATATAGTCGGCGCACAGCTTTTCAGGCGCACTGGGCGCGAAGTTATCCTAACCCGAGCAGGCACGCGACTGGCCTCTGACCTTAGCAGTGAGCTCGACAACATTAGCAGCGTAATGATGCGCGCGGTTTCAGCAGGGAATATGAACTCAACTTTGCGTGTAGCCACGTTACCAACATTCGCAACACTCTGGCTCATCCCACGCCTACCCGGTTTTTTCAAAAAACATCCCGACATCGAGATCAGCTTTTCAACACGCTTGGAACCATTCGATCTGGCAGAAGAAAACTTCGATCTTGCTATCCATTTTGGACAGAAAAACTGGCCAAACACGCAAATGCGAAAGTTTTTTTCCGAACGCATGATACCAGTTGCGTCACCTGAATTCGTCCATCTGCAGAAAATCCAAACCATCAAGGACGCTAAAAAAGCACCACTCTTGCACACCTCATCGCGACCTACGGCTTGGCAAGACTACCTTGAGAAGGTTGGATTCGAAGGACGCCCCTATTTGACTGGGCGGTATTTTGATCAGTTTTCAATGGTAATTTCGGCTGTTCAGGCATCGCTTGGAATTGGGCTATTGCCTAAGTATTTGGTTGAAAGAGAGATTTCTGAAGGACAACTCATCATGATTGACGACGACGAACTAGTGACTGCAAATAGTTATTATTGCGTTACACCAATTAATCAAGAGGACGAAAACGTCGAAAGCTTCTGCCAATGGATGATCGAGGAGGCTTCACACCTGTCAATGTAAGATGGCGATCCAAATCAATTTGATTAGGATCAGCGTTAACGACCTGTTTCACAGTAGCATTTGGTACACGTATAATTTCTAGTTCACACTTGTATGTATCTACTGAGCCAACATCTCCTGGAATTCGTGGAAAGTGAGTGTCAAGTTGTAGGAGAGTAATACGGTTCAAATGACTACTTTATCGCTAATTT
>JAGSGK010000291.1 GCA_023955215.1 Paracoccaceae bacterium | reverse complement strand
TGAAATGTGATCTCATTAACTTTGGCACTTGTGTGGATTTGACCCGCATTTTTACGAACGGTCTTCGCAAAATCTTGGATCATGCGATCGGTATCTAAGTCATAAGCACTTTCGTGATAGCCCGCACGAGTGATCGTTTGGTTGAGAATTGGAACATATTGGCGTGCTTGCGTGGGCGAAATTTCAGATGTCTTTAAGTCGGTTAAATCGCTGTCGAACATTTCATCTTCGCCATCGCGTCCAAGGATGAGAAAGCCACGTGGCGTCAAATAACCATCATTGGCCGTGTGATGATAGTTCGCGCTTGCACTGTTGAGGGCCTTCACAGAAGCACATCCGTAGTTTTCCTCAAACAAGGCCGCTGAACGACCAGAGGCATGATAGGCCAATGCGCTTTCGGCCTCTAACACCACAACACTGGCATGTTTGGACATACGCGCTGCGGCGGAGATGCCTGCGATTCCGCCACCGATAATAATTATATCTGTCATGTTGGCCTCACTTTGTCCGGATTGAATCAATCGTGGCATGAGAATTTTGAGCGCGCAATCTATCGATCTGTATTTCGCCAAATTAAGCGGGCGCCGTCGTTATTTCTTGGCACCTAGGTTTTCGAGTTGTGCTTCAATACGTGAAAGCCGTGCCAACAAATCTTCGCGATGAAGAGCAGTTTCATCCACTGCTTCTCGTTCTGAAGCTTCTTGCATCGAGTTTACGATAAGGCCGACCAACAAGTTAACAACCGAAAACGTAGTGACGAGGATAAAGGGGATAAAAAATGCCCATGCGTATGGATGGATTTCCATGACAGGGCGAACGATCCCCATTGACCAACTTTCCAAAGTCATAATTTGGAAGAGCGAATAGGCCGACGCGCCCAAGGATGAAAAGAACTCTGGGTGGCTGCCTGCAAACAGTTTAGTGGCGATAACCGCGCCCACGTAAAAGATAATGCTCATCAAGACGACGACGGAGCCCATGCCAGGTAGGGCCGAAACCAACCCCTCAACAACTGTTCGCAGTGAGGGTGAAATAGAGATAACACGCAGCACTCGCAAAATTCTAAGCGCACGTAAAACAGACAGTGCGCCGCCGCTTGGAAGTAATGCGATTCCAACAATCACGAAATCAAAGAGGTTCCAGCCATTCGTAAAAAAGCGATGACGGTACGCGATTAATTTGAGGATAATTTCTAGCACGAAAATAGATAGGCAAATGACATCCAGTGTTTTTAACAATCCTCCCATCGTCCCCATAACGGTCTGGGAGGTCTCCAACCCAAGGATGACTGCATTGAAAACAATAACGCCAAGGATGAAGCGGGTCGCGAATGTACCTTCCAGCCATTTGATCAATTGTTCTGAAGATGCATTTGCCATGAAATAAATTGCCCTATTACTTTGGGTTTCATATCGGATGTGTAGGTTTGCTTTGCAAGCCTTTGGGCTGACCATTTCGCTTGATTACACATCCTGGCGTTCTCAAAGAAAAAGGCCCCGAAATATATCGGGGCCTTTAGTTGCTTAAACTGAACCGAAATTACTTAGGAATTTCAGCTGTAATTCCTTCAAGGTAAAAGCCCATGCCAGCCAAGTCGCCGTCATTTGCTGTCTCGCCTTCAGCCAACCATGCTGAACCGTCTGCTTTGTTCAACGGGCCAGTAAATGCGTGGTAAGAACCGTCAGCCAAAGATGCTTGCAGTGCCAATGCTTCGGCTTTCACGTCCGCAGGAACTGCGTCTGAAATTTCGCCGATGCCAACCATGCCGGCGCCAATGCCATCCCACGTGCTTGTGGAAGTCCATGTACCGTCCATGACTGCTTGGGTGCGTGCAATGTAGTAAGGTGCCCAATCATCAATGATGGATGATACGCGTGGAAGTGGACCGTATTGGCCCATGTCTGAGGCTTGACCGAACGTGATCACGTTGCCTGCTTCTTGTGCAGCTGCTTGTGGTGCAGTTGAGTCTGTGTGCTGCAAAACAACGTCCGCGCCTTGTTCGATAAGAACTTTAGCTGCGTCAGCTTCTTTTGCTGGGTCAAACCAAGTGTAGGCCCAGATGATTTTGAACTCGACGTCCGGGTTTACTTTTTTCGCGTGGATGTAGGCAGAGTTGATACCACGGATAACCTCTGGGATTGGGAATGACGCGATGTAGCCGATGATGTTTGACTTGGTCATTTTGCCAGCAATGTGACCTTGAATCGCGCGACCTTCATAAAAGCGTGCAGAGTAAACAGACACGTTGTCTGCTTGCTTGTAGCCAGTTGCGTGTTCGAACTTAACATTTGGGAACTTGGCAGCGACGTTGATCGTTGGGTCCATGTAGCCGAAAGATGTAGTGAAGATCAGATCAGCGCCGTTCAGTGCCATCTCAGTCATGACACGTTCAGAGTCAGGGCCCTCGGCAACGCTCTCAACGAAAACAGTTTCAACTTTATCGCCGAACGCTTCTTCAACAGCCAAACGGCCCTTGTTGTGCTCGTAAGTCCAGCCGCCGTCGCCGACTGGGCCAACAAATACGAAACCAACTTTGGTTTTGTCTTCGGCCACAGCAGCCGTCGCTAGGCCAAGTGCCAGCGCAGCGCTGGTCATTAGTTTGGTGAATTTCATGTGTACTTCCCCATAGGTATTGGCCCCAACGTGGGGCATTCGTGGTGTGCCTCTATTGCGAGGCGTGGAAAATTCGCCCGAGTGATCTCGGAGCACGCGATTTGTCGGCAGATAGAATCACCAACACAACTATTGTGACTATATAAGGTGACATTGCCAAATATTCGACAGGTATAGCGACACCTGCGCCCTGCAAATTCAACTGCAATTGGGTGATGCCGCCAAAAAGATACGCACCTAGCAGGACACGCCATGGTTTCCAGCTTGCGAATACAACGAGAGCGAGTGCAATCCACCCAACTCCAGCCGTCATCCCTTCGGTCCATTGTGGTACCCGGATGAGGGAAATATAAGCTCCGCCCATGCCAGCACAGGCCCCACCAAACATGATAGCAAGCGTGCGGATGCGTTTCACTTTGTATCCAAGGGCGTGTGCTGCGTCATGGTTTTCACCGACTGCGCGCAAAACCAGACCGGTGCGCGTGAACTTTAGCGTTGCCCAAACAGCTGCAACGATCAAAAGGCCAACATAAACTATTGGGTCATGGCTGAATAGAATAGGCCCTAGGATTGGGATGTCTGATAGCGGTCCAAAATTCACATCTTCCAATCGCGGTGGTTTGATACCCACATAGTTTTGCCCCATCAGGGATGAAATTCCCAGGCCAAATAGTGTGAGCGCAAGGCCAGAGGCAACTTGATTTGCCAGTGCAACCTGTGTCAGAAATGCGAACAGCAATGAAAGCATAGCACCTCCCACAGCCGCCATCACAAAGCCAAGCGCTGGTGATCCTGTATTGAC
>JAGSGK010000167.1 GCA_023955215.1 Paracoccaceae bacterium | reverse complement strand
GTGGATGACTTTGGCAAAGTACGCGATGCGGATCACGGGTTAATCAACGGATCGATTGCGCGCGAACACTGGCAAATCCACCCCAATGATCCACTGTCTGCAAAAGGCACCTGTCACTGGACCGACGAGCTAGAACGCGATGGCATTCAATTGCGCACAGAAGCACGCTGCGAAATGTGGTCCGACAAGGATACCTTTTACCTTTCGGCCAAAATCGAAGCGTTTGAAAATGACCAGCTTGTCTATCAACGCGACCTAACAGATGAAATTCCGCGCACTGGGATCTGACATGGGACTGTCATTAAAAAGTATTAACCCTTGCGAGTAGATGGATAATGCGCAAACCTTTGCACACACCAATCAAGAATGCGCGCATCAGACGCGACTAATTAACCAATTGGGAGATCACAATATGAGTAATGAACTCAAACTACTGTCCACGAAAGTTACCGCCGGCACGATGACGCGTCGCGAATTTATGAGCAAAGCTGCTGCACTTGGCGTGACGGCTGCTGTCGCCTCAACAATGTTGGCTGACGCCGCTTATGCTGCTGGCCCCGTCAAAGGCGGCACTTTCCGTATGGGCATTCAAGGTGGTGAGTCTACAAACTCGCAAGACCCTGCTACGTGGTCTTCTGACGTCCCTATCGCCGGTGGTTATGTCTGGGGCGAAACACTCGTTTATCCTGGTCCAAATGGCCTGGAACCAAAAGTTGCCGAAAGCTGGGAAGGTTCCAACGAAGCAAAAACTTGGCGCTTTAAAATCCGTGAAGGCATCACATTCTCTAACGGTGCAGCCGTAACAGCCGAAGACGTTTTGGCAACGATGCAGCGCCACAGCAATGAAGACTCAAAATCAGGCGCTTTGGGTATCATGAAAGGCATCGGATCGATGCGTGCAGATGGCGATGTGTTTGAATTGAGCCTTGCCGTTGGAAATGCTGACCTTCCATTCCTAATGAGCGACTATCATTTGATTATCCAACCAAACGGCGGTTTCGACGATCCTGCCGCAGCAATCGGTACAGGCTTGTACACGCTTGAAACGGATGAACCTGGCGTTCGCATGACGTTCAAAAAGAACCCAAACCACTGGGCCGCAAACGAAATGGGTCACTATGACACTGTCGAGTTGATCGCTTTGAACGATGCAACAGCCCGTACAGCAGCTTTACAATCTGGCCAGATTGACTCGATGAGCCGTGTTGAGCCAAAAATTGCTAAATTGTTGGGTCGCGCGCCCAACATTGAACTTCAAACAACATCCGGTCGGGGCCACTACGTATTCATCGCGCATGTTGATACAGCACCTTTTGACAACAACGAACTTCGCCTTGCGCTTAAGCACGCATTGAATCGTCAGGAAATGGTCGACAAAATCCTTCAAGGCTTTGGTTCTATCGGAAACGATACGCCAATCAACGAAGCATACCCATTGTTTGACGACACGATTCCGCAGCGTTCATTCGATCTTGAAAAAGCAGCTGCACACTACAAAGCATCTGGCCACGATGGATCACCTATCATCTTGCGGACCGCAGACGGCGCGTTCCCTGGTGCGGTTGATGCGGCAGCATTATTCCAGCAAACCTGCCAAGCAGCTGGTATTCCTCTTGAAATTAAACGTGAGCCAAATGACGGTTACTGGGATAACGTATGGAACGTACAACCATATTGCGCATCTTATTGGAGCGGCCGCCCAGTTCAGGATCAAATGTATAGTTCGGCTTACCTATCCACAGCCGATTGGAACGACACACGCTGGAAACGTCCAGAATTTGATGCGATGCTTCTAGAAGCGCGTGCTGAATTAGACGAAGGCAAACGCAAAGAAATCTATTCGAAAATGGGTCGCATGCTGAACGAAGAGGGCGGCGTCATGGTGCCTATGTTCAACGACTTCGTTGACGCCATTTCTACAGAAGTTCAGGGCTGGGAAACCAATCCGAACGGAGCACAAATGTACTGGCACGCTTTTGCGAAAACATGGAAAGCGTAAGTCAGACTTATGCATCCCATTCTAAAATTGGTTGCCCAGCGTCTATCGCTGGGCATCCTCCTGCTCTTCGCCGCCTCTGCGCTCCTCTTTGGCTTGACCGAAATATTGCCTGGTGACGCTGCACAGGCGCAGTTGGGCCAATCAGCCACGCCTGAAAATCTTGCCAACCTGCGCGAAGAAATGGGTCTAAATCGGCCTGCTCTGACGCGTTATGCAGAATGGATCGGCGGTATTTTAACTGGCGACATGGGTAACGCCCTTTCCAACAAATTGCCTATCGGCGAACAAATCGGGAAACGATTGGGCGCAACGATGTTCTTGGCCTTCTGGGCCGCTCTCATCTCTGTTCCTGTTGCTATCTTGCTTGGGTTAGTCGCTGTGCGTTACCTCAACAGATGGCCTGACAAAGTAATTTCCGGATCAACGCTGGCCGCGATTTCTCTGCCAGAATTTATGATCGCCTATATTCTAATTTTTGTTTTCGCAGTGAAGCTAGGCTGGGCACCATCATTTGCCAATGTCCCACCCGACATGCGGTTGCTTGAAAAATTACACTCGATTTCCCTGCCTATTGCGGTCCTTACAATGGTTGTGCTGGCACACATGATGCGCATGACACGCGCGGCCATTCTAAGCGTGATGCAGTCTGCCTATATCGAAACGGCCGAACTAAAGGGGCTGTCTAGCTTTGAGGTCATCCGTAGGCACGCCTTTCCAAACGCGGTCGCACCAATTGTCAACGTGGTCATGATCAACCTTGCTTACCTCGTTGTGGGTGTTGTTGTGGTCGAGACAGTGTTCGCCTATCCAGGCATGGGCCAATATTTGGTTGATGCGGTGGTGAAACGCGATGTTCCGGTCGTTTTAACCTCCGGTATCATCTTTTCAGCAGTTTATATCATCCTGAACATGATCGCGGACATCGTATCGATCCTGTCCAATCCTAGACTGAGGCATCCAAAATGAACGTGCTGTCTTCGCTTCTTTCAGCCCCGTTGATTTCTCGCACCCTTAATTCAACGCATCCTAATACCAATGTGGGGATTTTTTGATGCGTATACCACTTTCCGCCCTTATCGGCCTATCCATAACAAGCGTCTATTTCTTCTGCGCCATCTTCGCTTCATGGGTTGCCCCCTACGGTATGGCCGAAACAGTTGGCGATGTATGGGAACCCTCCCGCCTTGGTTTCCTACTCGGCACGGCCCCAGAAGGCACTGTTGACGCTCAATACTGGCTTGGCACTGACCAGATTGGTCGCGACCTGCTAACCCGCATAATTTACGGTGGCCAAACGACCATCCTAATCGCAACTACTGCTACGATCCTTAGCTTTACCACCGGTTCCATCCTCGGGTTCTTTGCCGCTGTTTCGGGCGGTTGGGTTGATCAAGCCCTATCGCGATTCGTCGACTTAGTAATGTCCATCCCGTCGCTGATCCTAGCGCTCGTAATTCTATCTGCGATTGACGTTACCGTTGTGACCTTGATCGTCCTCATGGGCCTACTGGACTCAACGCGCGTGTTCCGACTTGCTCGTGCAGTTGCCGTCGATATTTCAGTGATGGAATTCGTCGAAGCCGCCCGTCTACGCGGTGAGAAAATAGCATGGATTATCTTCCGCGAAATTCTGCCAAACGCATTGTCTCCGCTCATTGCGGAGATGGGTTTGCGCTTTATTTTTATGGTGCTTTTCATCTCAACCCTGTCCTTCCTTGGTATTGGCGTTCAGCCACCAATGGCAGACTGGGGTGGGATCGTGAAAGAAAACAAAGACGGTATTAACTTTGGTATCAGTGCGGCCCTCTACCCCGCTGTCGCCATCGCAACATTGGCAATTTCAGTCAACCTGGTCGCAGACTGGGTGTTGAACCGCACAACCTCACTCAAAGGGGGGCGTAGCTAATGAGTTCTCCATTACTATCGGTTCGTGGCCTTAAAATTGGCGCAACCGTCTGTCCTCCAGATGCCAAACCACATGATATCAAAATCGTGCACGGCGTCGATTTTGATGTTGAGGCGGGTAAGGTTCTTGGCCTTATAGGTGAATCCGGAGCGGGCAAGTCAACCATCGGATTGGCAACGATGGCCTATGGCCGCGGTGGTGTGAAAATTACAGGCGGTACAATCTTCATGAATGGCCGTGATGTTTTGCAGTCAGACTGGCGAGATGTGCGCAACCTGCGCGGTGCCGAAGTTACCTACGTTTCTCAGTCAGCCGCAGCGTCGTTCAATCCCGCCAAACGGATCATGGAGCAAGTGATTGAGGCCGCTGTTTCGCAAAGCAAATTCTCAAAAAGTGATGCACAAGCACGCGCTGTTGAGTTGTTTCGCAAACTCGACCTTCCAGAGCCTGAAACTATCGGCGATCGTTTCCCACATCAGGTATCAGGCGGTCAGTTACAACGCTGTATGACTGCGCTAGCGCTTTGTCCTGAACCCGATTTAGTGATCTTTGACGAACCAACAACTGCGCTTGATGTAACCACCCAAATAGACGTGCTAAAAGCAATCAAAGAGGCAATCCGCGACACTGGTGTTGCCGCCCTTTATATCACGCATGATTTAGCCGTCGTCGCCCAAGTGTCTGACCACATCATGGTCCTACGACAGGGCGAAATGATCGAATACGGCACCACCGATCAAATCATCAACGCACCGGTGGACGAATATACCAAAGCGTTGGTTTCCGTCAGGTCCATTGACCACAAAGAGAAACCGCCAAGCGGTGAGCCATTGCTGCGGGTTCAAAACATCACGGCCCGCTATCGTGGTACAAAGTTTGATGTTCTAAAGGACATCAACGTTGATTTACACGCCGGTCAAACATTGGCCGTTGTGGGTGAATCTGGATCTGGCAAATCAACACTGGCACGTGTGATCACAGGCCTTTTGCCTGCACGCGAAGGTGTTGTGAACTTCAATGGGCGTGAACTGCCCCCAGAGTTGGCCAATCGTAGCCAAGATGATTTGCGTGAATTGCAAATGATCTACCAAATGGCGGACACAGCAATGAACCCGCGCCAGACGGTGGGCACAATCATTGGACGTCCACTTGAGTTTTACTTTGGCCTGAAGGGCGCAGAGAAGCAAAAGCGGATTAAAGAACTTTTGGACGAGATCGAAATGGGTGACGGCTTTATTGACCGTTATCCGGCTGAGTTATCAGGTGGGCAAAAACAAAGGGTCTGCATTGCACGCGCCCTCGCCGCGAAGCCCAAACTGATCATTTGTGACGAGGTCACATCTGCCCTTGATCCATTGGTCGCCGATGGCATTCTCAAGCTCCTGCTTGATTTGCAAAAGGTTGAGGACGTCGCTTACTTGTTCATCACTCACGACATCGCGACGGTTCGCGCTATCGCCGATAGCATTGCCGTGATGTACCAAGGTGAGGTTGCGCGCTATGGCGGTAAGACCGAAGTGCTTTCACCACCCTTTGACGATTACACAGACCTATTGCTGTCCTCAGTTCCAGAAATGAAACTGGGCTGGCTTGAAGATGTGATAGCCAATCGCAAAATGCAAAGCGGTGGGAATTAGATAAACCGATCATATTGCGACGAAGAGACGTACATGGAAAACAAACTGCTGCTTATCATCCTAGACGGTGTCCCTTATCGCAATTGGCGTCGCCTGTTTGGCAATCTTGAGGGTTGGGTGGATTCAGGTGATGCGCGGGTTTGGAAGATCAAATCGGTTCTCCCTTCAATCTCTGCCAGTTGCTATGCCTCTATCCATACTGGCGTGACGCCGGCGGAACACGGCTGCACGGGCAACGGCAACGTGTTTCGTCTGTCCTACCCTGATGTTTTCTCACAAACACGGCTGGCAGGCGGCATAACTGGCACGGTTGCCCATTCTTTTTGGTCCGAGTTTTTCAACCGTCACCCCTATGACTTTATGCGCGATGTCGAATACGACGAACCCGAAAGCGACACGATTAATCATGGTAGGTTCCACACCATGACGGGCTATGGACACGCCAATCAGATGACACCAAGCGACATCGACTTATTTGGATCTCTGACCAATCTTTGTCTGCGGTTTGGTCTAAATTACGGGATGTTGCACACCTGTACGCTCGACAGCATGGGCCACCGTTTTCAGCACGAAAGCCACGAGATGGACCACGCATGTTTTGTTATGGACGAGATGCTGGCCCCTTTTATCACCAAATGGCGCGATGCGGGGTATGAGGTGATTGTCACCGCAGATCACGGACAGGACGAACGTGGTCACCACGGTGGACGTGGTGCACTACAGCAAGAGGCCGCGTTGTACTATTTTGGAGATGCAGAGGGTCCAGATGAAGGCACCGTCATTGATCAGCTTCAATTGGCCCCAACGATCCTATCCCGATTGGGCGCGCCTATTCCAGACAGCATGAAAGCCAAGCCGTTTTTGTCTTAAAACTTTGGTAGCTCAGCTTTAGCCAACGCGCTTAACGATTGTGTCATACGTTCGAAACTTGCGCCTGCCTTCGCTGACATAACCCGCGCACGAAGATATGCGTGGACCAATCCCGTTTCGTTGATCCAAATGGCTTCCCCACCAGCGGCAAACATAGCATCGCGGTAATCTTTCCCATCGTCTGACAATGGATCACATTCTGCAGTGATAATTACCGTTGCTGAAAGGTTCGTAAAATCTTTGTCGTGCAAGGGTGCATAGGTTG
>JAGSGK010000171.1 GCA_023955215.1 Paracoccaceae bacterium | reverse complement strand
GATCCGGTCAATCCCAGCATTTAAAAGGGCAGCAGCCACGTCTACGGCTTCGGACGGTTTGATGCCGCGAAGGATTGCAATCAATGGTCGGCTCATGCTGTTTCCTTTACAAGACGATAGGCTGCTTGAAGACCTGCCAAGGCCATGCAGGCACCATCGGCCACGGTTGCAGGGACACCCTGGGCGGCCAAGGCCTCAGCGTAAATTTGGGATAAGTTGTTGGCCCCGACGACCGCAACCTGTTGACCCAACCAGAACGGACGGGCAGCAGCCAATTCGGCACCGATCAACAGACCAGAAAGACGCGAACGCGCAACTTCTTTTGATTGCCCATTTAGCAAATCACAGGCGCGTAAATTAAACAGGTTTGCCGAAATCCGTTCGGGGCGCGAAAGGCTGTCAGCCAATGCTTCCTCAAAGGCGGCTTTGTCCCAACCGTCAGTATCAACAGAATGGCGTAATACGGATGAGGTGGACAACAACTCGAACTGCTCACCCGTCATATAGGTCTGAAAACTGACGACCTCGCCGGCGCTGACATGTGCCCATTTGGTGTGGGTTCCAGGAAGGCAAATGACACCGTCCCAGCCAGAATTAAGGGCCAGAAACCCTGCGATTTGTGTTTCTTCACCGCGCATAACATCGGCTGGAGATGCTTGTTTAAGGCCCGGGATAACACGCACATGAAGACGTGGGTCATGGCATACAGGAAGCGCATGTTGGCTGTGATCGGGTTTTGCAGGGACCGCAGTGTAGGGTGCTTCAACCCAACCTTGGCGCGCACCAACCATGCCACAGGCGATGACGGGCATTGTGCCAGCCCCAAGCCATCCTTCGATCAGTTTCAACAAGGCACCTTCAAATTGGTCACGTTCCAGTTTGGCCATGCCATCATCTGATTGAGCATGGGCAAGCTGAGTGCCACCTTGCATTGCCCAAACGCGCAAGTGTGTGGTGCCCCAGTCAACGGCGATCCAGTCTGGTGTCACTTGTTCGCTCATCTCATATCACCCCGTTACAACCACGCCGCCGTCCACGACCATACACTGACCGGTCATCATACGGCTGGTGTTAGAGGACAGGAATAGCACGGCATCGATAATATCTTGAGGGGCCAAATGCTCCTTCAGGCATTGTGTCGCCAAATGTCCTGCCAAAGCGTCTGGCGTGGCCCACTTGTCCAATTGCTTTGGCGTCAAAACCCAACCAGGTGCCAGCGCATTCACACGAATTTTTTCAGGTCCCAACTCACGGGCCAGGCTGCGTGACATCGCGGTGATACCACCGTTGGCAGAAGTGTAAGCCGTATAGCCAGCACCGCCCATGATGTAACTGATCGAGCTGAAATTTACGATTGAACCACCCGAGGCCTTCATCAGGCGCGCCGCTTCTTGGCAGGCGAAGTAGTAGGATTTTAGATTGATCGACTGCATCCAATCCCAATATTCAGGCGTGACCTCGTCCAATACGTGGCGGTCATCATTGGCTGCATTGTTTACCAAGACATCCAAGCTACCGTGGGCCTTAGCGGCTTGGCGCATTGTGGCCTGCAAATGTTCGGTGTCTGTGATGTCGCCTTGCAAAAATAGCGGTGCGCGCCCGTGTTTTGCTTCCATCTCGGCCACAAATGCTGTGGCGTCTGATCTGCCAATGAACGCGACATTCGCACCCTGTGCTAAGAACCCGTCGGTCAGGGACGCACCGATGCCAGAGCCGCCACCTGTTATGTAAACAGACTTGCCAGAAATGTCGTGGAATGTTGCGTTCCGTGTCATCCGTTTTTCCTTACCGCGCCGCGTGTCCAGTCGGGCAACCAGTCACCATGGGCGATCAGAAGATCATCCACCATGGAACGAATTTGCCGCATATCCAGCTCAGCCGCAGTATGCGGGTCCATCATTGCAGCGTGATAGATGTGTTCTGGGTTCTCGTCCACCAATGCTCGGACTGTCAGTTCCTGCACATTGATCTGGGTGCGCATGAGGGCCGTCAATTGCGGCGGAATGGCGTTGATCACGGTCGGCTGGATACCGTTGGCATCCACCAAACAAGGTGTTTCAACCGCAGCACCTTTCGGCAATTGTGGAAGCTGTCCGTGGTTGGGTAGATTGCCATACATAACATAAGGTGTGTCAGTGACGATGGCGTTCATCAGTTCGGATGCAAATTCGTGGCTTTTGCAAACCTCGACGCTGCCAGAGGTCATCATCGTTGCCGCTTGTTCTTTCCACTCTGCTGCCTGTTCAACACAGCGCATTGGATATTCATCTAACGGGATCGAGAATTCTTCGATCAAATCTTGGCGGCCTTCTTTGATGAACCATGGGACGTACTCAGCAAAGTGCTCTGAGCTTTCGGTGCAGAAATAGCCAAGCTGGTCCATAACCTCATAGCGCACTTTGTTGCCGCAACGTGGCATCAGCAATGGTGCCTTAGGCAACGCCCCAGACGTATAACCTTTGTTCAGCAAAGGATAGAGATCGCGCATCTCACCGCCAACGTCTTGTTCAAGGCGCAAGAAGAACGCGACGTGATTGACGCCTGCAACTTTGTAACGCACCGATGATTGATCAATGTCCAAATCATGAGACAACTCTTGAACTGTATTCTGAACCGAGTGGCACAAGCCGACTTGCTTTAATGCAGGGAACCGTTCGGCCAAGGACCAGGTGTTGATCGCCATCGGGTTCACGTATTGTAGCAAAGTGGCATTCGGACACAGGTCTGCCATATCTTGTGCAATGCTCCACAACACAGGGACCGTGCGCAGGCCACGCATAATGCCGCCAACGCCCAAAGTGTCAGCGATGGTTTGGCGCAGGCCGTACTTTTTGGGGATGTCAAAATCGGTGACCGTGCATGGCTCGTACCCACCGACCTGAAACGCTGTGACCACAAAATCTGCACCGTCCAACGCCTCACGACGATCCAAGTGGGTCGTGACCGTTGCGTCTGTGCCTACGGTCTTGATCATCGTGTGTGCCAAAACCTCGCTTTCAGCCAAACGGCCAGCGTCGATGTCCATCAGCGCAAAGTGGCTGTTGGCAAGGGCAGGGGTCAACAATGCGTCGCCCACGATGTTTTTCATAAAGATCGTAGAGCCGGCACCGATAAAGGTGATCTTTGTCATGTGTATCGTCCGAAAGAAGTGGTTGTTATTTGACGGCACCCAAAGTGAGGCCCGCAATGAAGTGTTTTTGCATGAGGAAGAACATTGCGACGGGCGGCAAAGCAGCCACAATCGAACCGGCACTCATTAGGTGATACATCGCCCGAAATTGTGCGTTAAAGCTTGTAATCCCTGCAGTTACTGGCTGGGCATTTTCTCCTTGTGTGAGCACAATAGCCCAGAAGTAGTCGTTCCAGATGAAAGTAAAGATCAGTACCGATAATGCTGCCAGCGCTGGTTTCATCAACGGTAATACGATGTAAAAGAATATTTGCCATTCTCTTACACCCTCAACGCGCGCAGCTTCTATTAATTCGAATGGCAGAGCTTTTATAAAGTTGCGCATAAACAGCGTGCAAAACCCTGTTGAAAAAGCAATGTGGAATAGTATCAGGCCGGTTTTCGTGTCGTAAAGCCCCAGATCTAAGGTTAGGTCGCGAACAGGGATCATGAGAATTTGAAAGGGTACAAAGTTACCAGCAATAAACATGAAAAATAGAAAAAGGTTTGATTTAAATTTGTAGATGCCTAACGCAAAACCGGCCATCGCACTTAGGCCAACAGCTCCAAATACGGTTGGAATGGTGATGAAGAAAGAATTCATTATATAGCGTGGCATGGCTGAGTTGAGTACCTGGCCAAAATTCTCAAAAAATTGTAATTCTGAAGGCACGCCCCAATAATTGCCAGTTGTGAAATCGACGGCAGGGCGGATGGCAAATAATGCTACTGCGATCAAGGGTGCTAACCAAAGTAGCAATGTAACAGGTAGTAACGCTTGATAAGCTAGTTGAGCAGAGCGGGTAGATTTTTCAATTGGTTTGGGAAACATCTCAGTGGCCTGCCTTTTCGTCTTGGTACATGCGAAATAAGAAGTAACCAATGAACAATAGCATGATCAGAAATAAGATAACTGCGATTGCTGCACCATATCCCATTTTGAAGCCATATTCGGAGAGGGATTTTTCAAACATATAATAGCTAAGTACGCGGGTAGACCCAAATGGTCCTCCGTTGGTCATGATCGAGATTAGGTCAAACGAACGCAAGGCTCCAATCACAGTGACAACAAAAGCGATGAATGTTGCTGGGCGTAGCTGTGGTAAAATAACATACCAAAGCATTTTAAGGCCTTTTGCTCCATCAAGGCGAGCAGCTTCTATTTGTTCAGGGTCAACTGCATTCAGTCCTGTTAAGTATAAAATCATGCAGTAGGCAGTCTGAGGCCACAGTCCAGCGATGATAATGCCATAGGTGGCAAGTTTGGGGTCGCCAAGGACGTTAACTGGGGCAAAACCCAAAACTCCAATGATGCCATTGAATAACCCAAACGTTGGGTCGTAGAACCAAGTAAACACAAGGCCTACAACGATTTGACTGATCACAAAGGGAAAGAAGAACAGTGATTTGTAAAGGCGGATACCTGGGACTGTTTGGTTAAGAAATAGGGCAATAAATAATCCACATGGTATGGCAAGAAGATAAAAAACCAACCATTTTGCGTTGTTCCAGATTGAAATATTGAAAGCACGGTCACGGGTTAGTAGTTTTTCATAATTCGCCAGCCCGATGTATTCAGCTTCTGATAGCCCGTCCCATTCAAAGAAAGATGTGTAAAAACTTTGGCTAATAGGCCAAATCACATATAGTGCAAACATGAGCATCGCTGGGATCAGAAACAGCCAAGGCGTGACAGAGATTTCATTGCGCGCATACCAACCCTTGTGGGGGAGCGCTGAGTGCATATGGTCTGTGTTTGTCATGAAAAGCTCCAGGGCATCATCAGGTCAAGCCAATATAAGGGGCGATATCAATGATAAATCCTCACCAGAAATAGGCTGATGATATTAATTGGTGTATCTCTGGTGATAGATAAATTGAGGGCATTGGTATTCCAATGCCCTCAATTGGTTTAATTTATTTGTACACGTCTGCGCGCATATCTTCTAGGCGATCTAGGATGTCATCCAAGTTATCTGGGAATACCATGAATTCTTGCATGCCTTCCATTGCGCCTTGTGCCATTTCTGCAGGATAATCGCGGTCAAAGAATTGGGCTACGCCGCCTGGAGAGTTGGAAGAAAGCATGGCAAAGCCCTCTTGTAAGAACTTATCATCGTCGATTGACGCTTTCGAATTTACCGGTAATTGACCGAGGTTTGCGCCATTGTTGATGATTGTTTGCTCTTCAGCTGATGCCATGTGCAACAAGAATGCACGCGCATTGTCTTTGTTTGCTGCGTTAGCAGGGATGTGGAACGTATCAGTTGGCGCATCTTCAGCTAGCGCCACACCAGCTGTGATCTCTGGGAACTGGTGAAAATCTAGCTTGCTGTCGTCAAGACCAGCTTCGCGCAGCGGTGCCACAGCAAAGTTACCCTTCAGGATTGCAGCTGCGTCGCCGTTGACCAATAATGGTAAGGACTGCTGCCAATCTTTGTTCTGGTGGTCGTCAACAAACGCACCCATGTCAACAAGCTTGCGCCAGTTTGCGAATGTTTCGCGTACACGTGCATCAGTCCACGCTACCTTACCTGAAGCCAATTCCATGTGGAAATCAAATCCGTGTGTTCGCATGTTTAGGTAGTCAAACCAACCTGAAGCAGTCCACAACCATTTGGTGCCAATCGTGTAGCATTTCATGCCTGCATCTACAACTTTTTGGCAGTTGGACAGCATCTCGTCGAAGTTCGCAGGCTCTTTTATGCCAAGATCTTCATAAATGTCTTTGCGATAATAGATGCCCCACTGGTAATAAGTGTAGGGAACGCCCCATTGCTTACCGTCGATAGTCATTGCACCTTTGGTCGATGCCAATTCTTCGCCAATAACTGTGTCTGACCAAAGGTCGGATATGTCTTCGAACAAGCCGGCTTTTACGTATGGTGTCATACGGTTTGCTGCGTACCATGTTGCAATGTCGGGAGAGTTAGCCGTTAAAAAATTTCGGATTTGCGTTTTGTAAGCTTCGCGGTCGATGACTGTTGTTTCGATGTTCATGTTCGGGTGTTTCTCTTGGAAACGGCCGATCATCTCTTCCATTGTCGCGCGTGGCGCAGGGTTAGATGTGTCGAGGAAGATTTTTAGATCGCCTGACAATTCTGCGGATACTGGCATTGCCAGTATTGTGCTGGCAACAAGTGCAGCCAAAGTTGATTTAATTGTTAATTTCATGTCGTACTCCCATAGTGCCACAAAGAGTGGCTTTCCATTAGATGGTTTCATTATCTGAAACTTATTTTTAATAATTGGAATTACGCATCGAATCGCCTAGGTTGTCAACAGATCAGTTTGAGCCGCGAACTTTTTTACCCGGCGACGCGGGGGAAAATCGGGTAAAACTTATAGGCTAAAGGGAGTGACTTCATGGCAGGTGATGGAACAGTTGGAAAAGCGTGTGACGTCCTTGATCAAGTGGCGTCCTTTTCCCACCCCGT
>JAGSGK010000084.1 GCA_023955215.1 Paracoccaceae bacterium | reverse complement strand
GTGGCGTATGTCCTCTGACCGCTCGTGTATGCGCTTGAGGTAGTTGATGGTTCCACTGCGGCAGATGATGTCTCTGCGACCAGTCTTGCCTGACACGCTCATCTCCAAGTATTGCAGATCCTTTTCCTCAAACAGCGTCACATGCTTCCAGCGTAGGTTCAGCGCCTCTGTGCCGTGCCGCATGCCTGTATTGGCCATTATCAACACATAGTCCCGCATAAGGTGGCGCATGTCTGTGGGTTTGCCTGCCTTGCCTGCATCGATCCAGCTGGGCAGCTTGCGGATGAGCGTGGCGTATTCTTCGCGGGTAAAGTCTGGACGTCGTTCGCTCTTCTCGCCGCGGTTTACCAGCAGTGGCACATTCTTATGCGCGATAAAGCCCCGCGCGACCGCTTCTCCAAACACACGATTCATGGCTGAGTTATGGGTATTCAGCGTTGAGGCCTTAGGCTCACGCCCCATCTTAGCACGCCGCCACTCGTAGAACTGTTGCACCTTCTCATAATCAATGGTGGTCACATACTGTGCACCGAAGAAGGGGATGAGGTAGCGCTCAACACACACGATGTAATCAGCAAACACTTTACGCCCTAAACTCGCATCCAATTGCTTGCGCATGTCGGCAATGGCCAGCTTAGCAACATCAGAGAACTTCTTGGTCACAACAGGCAGATCGTTTTTGTGGCGGAACTTGTATTCCAAAAACGTGTCGCGGGCATATTCCTTGGCCTCAGCTAAGTCACGCTTGCCTGTGCTGATGCGGATAGTGTGCCCATCAATCACAAAGGCTGCCTGCCAGCGCTTGCTGCGCTCACGTCGATACACGCGCACCTCGCCGTCCAGTATCAGGTGTGTATCATCACGCAGCTGCCGCATGTCATGCTCCTCACAGCAACACTATGGCAGGGCGCACCAACAAGTCTATCAAAGTGTGTGTTTGGAGGAGGAGAGGTCTGGCAGCAGACATTCACTGCGCTCTGCACTAAGGTCTCGTATGCGGGACAAAGCCGACCTTGACCACTGGAATTTCAATGACTGCTAATTGGTAGCAACGCGACGAAGAGTGTCTAGGGCAGGCAACAGAGCTTCGCTGCCGAGGCAAGGATATCGCCGCTCATAGCAACGGTTATGATTTGGTTATGCGTTCTTTGCCTAAGTAAATTGATGCCACACAGAGCTCTTTCGAAAAGCTCGCGCCTTCGGATTGCATCGTGCTCGGTGCGTGTTGCCAGTTGGCCTTTGATGTAGCGCTTTCCTAAATTGTCGAAAAAGAAGAATCGAATGGCTCAAGGCTGGCCAAGGAAACTTTGTTGAGAGCGTCGGAAATTCCGGCGGGATCGCCTGCAATATAAGCATCACTGAGCGTGCCTACGTGGTTGGAGAAAATCTTATACTCATTTTCAGTTTGGGTCACTGTTGTCGCCATACGTCCCGTAGCCTCGATAAAGCGATCAGCAAGGATTTTCAGCAACAGATATCCGGCAGCACGATCGCTATCTTCCTTCATTGCCTTCTCGGAGTGCTTGATAACCTTGCTGTAAGCTTGGCCACTTTTGCCGTTCTCGCTGAGTGTCTTAAGAATGTGTTCAAACATCATCATAGTGTTCCTTATATTGAAATGGATGTTGCTCCGCCGTTCTTGCCCGACCACTCGAGTGGCGCGTTCAAGAAGGCTTCGACCTGACCAAGAGTGTGTGTGTCGAAGTGGTTTTCTGCTTTGCAAACCGCCAAAACATCCCACCAAGTCGCCAGCGAATGCAGTTTGATGCCGTCCGCAGTCAATTTCTCGCGGGTCTGCTCGAAAATATCATAGTAAAAGACGACGATCGTATGATCAGCCTTGGCTCCGGCTTTTCGCAAAGCCTTGCAGAAATTGATTTTGCTACCGCCATCGGTGGTGAGATCCTCTACGAGGAGAACACGCTGGTTGTCGGTGATTGTACCTTCAATCTGGGCATCCCGTCCAAAACCTTTGGGTTTTTTTCGGACGTACTGCATAGGGAGCCCCATTTCGGCTGCGATCCAAGCAGCGAATGGGATTCCCGCAGTTTCTCCGCCAGCAATCGCATCGAATTGCTCCAAACCTACTTCACTCAGTATCACCGATACAGAAAAATTCGTGATCATTTCTCGAATTCGTGGGTAAGAGATAATCTTGCGGCAATCGATGTAGACGGGGCTGGCAATGCCAGACGTGAAGGTGAAAGGCTTGTCGGCGCTAAAATGAACAGCGTCGATCTCAAGGAGCATTTTGGCGGTTGTTTCCGCTATGACCTGTCGGCTTGGGAAGTCACTAGACATATGTCGTACTTTCTAATGTTGGCCTAAAGGCTGGTTGTATGATCGACATGCCAATAGATGGGCATTCCGGGATCGAACACGGTTACAGTTTCAGCACCAACTTTAATATTTTTTGGAAAAACAGCCGGTTCGGAAGTGCGGATTAAACGCATTTTGACCTCGTTGATGTCAAGACCATAAAACTTCGCGCCATTTAAAGACGTGAACGAATTTAGGTTCTCCAAGGCCTGTTCCTCTTCGAAAACGGTCGCGAGACATCCAAGTGAGTTGGCCGCTGAGAATACGCCAGCGCATCCACATGCACTTTCCTTTGTATGTGTGGGGTGGGGTGCTGAATCTGTTCCGAGGAAAAATCGCGCGTCACCTGAAGTTGCGGCAGCTCGAAGCGCCTGTCGGTGTTCTTCGCGCTTTAAGATAGGCAAGCAGTAATAGTGCGGTCGGAACCCACCAGCCAACATCGCATTGCGATTCAACATCAAATGGTGCGTTGTTAGGGTCGCGCAGAGTTTATTGTCCGCATTCCCTACATAATCGATGCCGTTTTTTGTGGTGACGTGTTCCATGACAATGCGAAGTTCTGGGATCGTGCGCCTGATTGGATCAAGGACTCTGTCGATGAAGACAGCCTCTCGATCGAAGATGTCGATGTCAGCATCAGTCACTTCACCGTGGACCAGCAGCGGTAACCCAAGCTCAGCCATCTTCTCAAACAGGTGATAGGACTTTGGGATGTCACGGACACCGCTGTCTGAGTTTGTAGTCGCACCGGCCGGATAGAGCTTCACAGCCTTGACCATACCTAATGCCGCCGCATTCTCGAGATCATAGGTTGTTGTAACCTCTGTGAGATAGAGCGTCATGAGCGGCTCAAATGATGTGCCGCTCCCACCTAGGGCGTCTAGGATGCGCTGGCGGTAGCTCATTGCGTCTTCGACTGTCGTCACCGGTGGTACAAGGTTTGGCATGATTATTGTGCGCGCGAAATCGCGGGCACTGTGCTCTACGACGGCAGAAAGCATATCGCCATCTCGTAGGTGAAGGTGCATGTCGTCAGGTTTGTTCAGGATAATCTCTTGTTGACTCATTGGCTTGCTCCGACGAGGTGATCATAGATAATAGAAGCGCCAGCGAGGAAATCTTCGGTTTCCATGGCTTCATTCGGGTTGTGGGACCCGTTTTGGTTTCGGACAAAAATCATCGCCGTAGGAACCCCGGCGTTGGCAAAAACAGCGGCGTCATGCCCGCCCCCGGACGCCATTGTCGTAGGCTCAAGACCGATCCGGGCCATGGCAGCTTCAAGGTTATTGACAACGCCATCGTCCATAAGGGCGGGAGCCGTAGCGATGACGTCATCAAGCCTGAACTCAACTTGACGTTCCAGAGCGATGTCCGCCATTTCACCACTTATCAGGTCCGTCATTGCATCAAGTACATCCTGACTTTGACTGCGAACGTCTAAGCTAAACCCGATCTCGTCTGGAATACGTGACATCGCATGTTTGGCGGGATCTGTAGAAACAATACCAGAGGTCAAAACGAGGTCATCGCCTTTTTGAAGAATGGTAAGCCAGCTTTCATCCAATCGGCTAAGTAGATCTGCCATCGCAAGAACCGGGTCTTTGCGAAATGCGCGCGGTACTGCGCCGGAATGTCCAGCCTCGCCAATGCACCGGACTGTTTTGTGGCGGAAGTTGCCCCTGATAGCAGAGACTACTGCGGCGGGCATGTCTTTACCGATGAGTAGAGGCCCTTGCTCAATATGAAGCTCAATATATTCAAGTAGATCGTCTTTGTTTAACAAGGGGGTGCTGGCTAAGATGGGTGCCATTTCGATTCCAACATCAGCCATATGTTCTGCCAATGGACGACCATCCCCTTTGTGTGGAGACTCCAACTCTGCGTCCGAAAGGACCCCCATCAGCGCTTTTGAAGCAATATAGCAGGGGCCAAACCAAGCGCTTTCTTCACCGCGCATGGCGATAACCTTCACAGGGCGAGGAAAGTGCGTATTGGATGCTTTTGCACGAAATAAGCAAAGCAAACCGGCAAGCACACCTGCTAGCCCGTCAAAGTTACCGCCCATGGGAACGGTATCAACGTGTGAGCCAACCAAGATGTATTTTTCTGCGTCGGCATCTTCAGGCAAACTAAAAACAGCGTTTTGCGCTGCGTCGTATGAGACGCTCAATCCAGCATTTCGCGCTTGTTCAGCCAGAAATTCCAAGACTTCTGTTTCCTTGGAAGAATAGGCCGGACGACTTATTCCCTCTTTATCAGGACTCATGGCAGCAACAGCACTAAACCATTCGTTCGCAAGGATCAGCTCGGCGTCGTCGACAACAAATTTGCGACCGATGGTCATGGCGCGGTCTCCATGAAGACAACTGCGTCAGCGGCATCTTCGTCGCGTACCGATCCCACGAGTTCAGAAACGTTCTGGATATTTTGATTTTGCAGAAACGCCTCTAGTTCTGCAAGAAGCGTCACCATCGCGTTTGGGTTGATGAATGTTGCGGTGCCGACTTGAACGGCCGTGGCACCCGCAATCAAGTATTCTACGATGTCTTCTACTGTTGAAATGCCGCCGCATCCAATCACTGGAATGTTGACTGACTTGGCGCACTGATATGCCATGCGAAGCGCAATCGGTTTGAGCGAAGGGCCAGAAAGCCCCCCCATAAGATTACCCAGTTTTGGTTTCCTGCTGTGTATATCGATGGCCATGGACAACAACGTGTTGGAAACGACCAACGCGTCAGCTCCAGCTTCCTCGGCGGCCATTGCGACCTCGATAGTCTCGCCAGTATTGGGGCTTAACTTTGCCCAAAGAGGGAGGTCAGACGCGCCACGTAGCTTGGTCATGACTGCATGTGTTGTTGACGGTCGCATCGCAAACGCCTTGCCGTCTTCTTTGATGTTGGGACATGAAATATTGGCCTCAATTGCATCCACACCGGGGACGGAAACCCTTTCACAGATGCGCGCAAAGTCGTCGGCAGTTTGTGCGGAGATACTGACCACTAGGGGCACGTCGTATTGATTATAAAACGGAATGACGTTGTCGATGAAGTAATCGATCCCCTTTGACGGGATGCCGATTGAGTTCAGCATTGAACCGCGCACTTCGCAAACACGCGGAGTGGGGTTACCACCACGTATTTCTTCAGTGATGGTTTTGGTCACATGTGCGCCAAGTTGATTTAGATCTAGCACCTCGAAGAGGTCCTCAGAAAAGGTTCCCGATGCAGGCATGATCGGATTGGCTAACGTAAGGCTCCCAATCTTTGTGGTGAGGTTTACCATGCCATTGCCTCCTGAATACCAAATACTGGGCCTTCGCGACAAACCCGCTCTTGGGTGATCAAGCCCTTGCGGTTGAACGAACGGACACAGCACTGACACATGCCTAAACCACAAGCCATTTGCTGTTCGAGAGCTATTTCGCCTGGAATGTTGTGGGTTGCACCAATCTCTTGCAGCAGCTTCAGCATTCGGTTTGATCCGCATGTGTACATGGCATCGACGACACCTTCAGAGATTTTTGTCTCAATGACGCGCCGCATGCTGTCCATGTCCGACGTACCTTCAGCATCCGTGAGCGTGATAACTTCTGCGCCCATGGATTCGAAATAATCGATAGACATAAGGACGTCTTGTGATCGCGCAGAACAAATCGCCGTTAGTTTACGACCCAAACGTTTTGCCTCTTGGGCGAGGGGCGCCAAAGTTGCCAGTCCAACGCCACGGGCCAACAGCAGTAAATTTTGCCACTCGGGTTCAATGGTGAAGCCGACACCAAGCGGGCCGAGGACATTGAGCGTGTCACCTACTTTGAGTTCTGCAAGCGCACGCGTGCCTTCGCCAGTTAACTTGTAGAGAAACTGAAGTTCGCCTTTTTCGGCTGAGTAGCCATAGATACTCATGGGGCGCCGCAAATAAGGTTGATGGGCGGACGTCACTGGGCAAAGCAGATGAAAGAACTGTCCGGGTTGGCAATTCAAAATGGATTGAGGTGCGTCGAGAACGAGCAGACGATACTCGCCATTGACCGGCGTATTGCTCTTAACGCGCGTGTCAGCTTCGTGAGTTTCACCGGTCGCCGAAGAAACCTCTCCGGCGTTTAGTCTTTCTAAAATTGACATGGTGTCCCTTTCTTAACCGAAGATCAGCTGGGGGATGAATAATGAGATCTGGGGCACGTAAGTGACAACCAACAATACGAGGATGTTGACGAACACGAAGGGCCAGATCCCTTTGATGATGTTGAGGACAGGTTTGTTAAGTGTTGATGAGGCCACAAATATATCGAGGCCGAACGGCGGGGTGATCATGCCGAGACTGATATTGAGCGTTACAATCATACCGAAATGAACCGGGTCCACACCCATTGCTTGTGAAACGGGAAAGAGGGGCGGGACAAGAATGAGTAGAGCGGAGTTGGGATCAATGAACATGCCAGCAATGAGAAAGCAGACGTTGACGGCCAACAGGAACTGCATCGGACCTGCATCTATAGCAGTTAGGAAGTCTGTGATCTGTGTTGGGACTTGGGCGAGTGTTACATAGAAAGAAATCAATCCGCCTAGTGCGAGCAAAATGAAGATCACGCATGTTGAGATCGCGCTCTGTTCCGTGATTTTCACAAGGTCTTTGAAGCCGAAGTTGCGGTAAATGACCATTTCTATAAAAATTGCATAAACGACACTGACGGCTGCAGCTTCAGTTGGTGTGATGGTGCCGGAATAGATGCCACCCAAGATGATAAACGGCATACCAAGCGCCCATTTGGTTTCGCGCAATGATGCGAGCCTTTGGCTCCAAGTCGTTTTTTGATCAGGTTCGATCCCCTGACGCTTTGCTTCGATCCAAACCATGACTGCGAACGCGAGACCAAGGAATAGACCAACGGCAAGACCACCAGCGAAAAGCTTGGCAATGGAGGTTCCCGTCATCCAACCATAGATGATGAATGTGATTGAGGGTGGGATGAGAAGCGCGGTCTCCGCACTCGCAACCAAAAGACCAAGACTGAATTTTTCTGAGAACCCATTCTTACGCATCTCTGGGTAAACCATTTTGCCCATCGCGGCGACCGTCGCAGGTGCAGACCCTGAAACTGAGCCAAAGGCCATAGAACCACCGATAACGGTATGTCCCATGCCGCCTCTGGTATGACCAACTAACGAACGAACAAAACCTGTTAGGTTTTTGGCGATTTGCCCCGAACCCATCAGATGGGCTGCGAAGATGAAGAAGGGGATGGCGAGGAGTGTCGTGTGGTCAATGCCGGCAAAGATTTTTTGCACAACTGCGGCATCTGGAATGTTGCCGTAGAAAGCTTCTTTGGTTGCAAGAGCTGGAATCCCCAGCACAAGAAACATCTCAAATCCAAGAATAAGTAGGACTGCGGCCAGAGCGATGATTAGAAGTAGCATTAGTGCCCCGCCTCTACTGATGTTTCATGAGTTCCGAAGCGGTCAATGACGCCGAAAAAACTTAACGCAAATCGTAAGGCCAGTAGACCGAATCCAATGACAGGTGCCGAGTACACCCAACCAACAGGGATATCCAAGGTCGGGCTGCGTTGCCCTGTCATTAGAACTAATTTGACAAGGCCAATGCCAAGCCAAGCTAGATAAATCGAAAACAAGAAACCTACACCATCAATGATCTTCAACAGAAAGGTTCTGATTTTAGCCGGAAGTCGGTCACGCAGCGTGTCGATCCCAACGTGGCGTCCTTTTTCCAAGGCAAGGCCCAACGCTATGAATACCAGGAACACATTCATGAAGCGTACAGCTTCTTCGATCCAAGCGAACTTGCTTGCGAAGGTTCCGCCAATTTCCCGAGCCACAACGTTTCCAAAAAACAGTATAACCATAGTCAGAAATAGTGTCACTAAGAATGCCCGCTCAGCGAGACGTATGTAAGAAAGTAATTTCAAAGTATTTTCCTTAAGTCGCGGCCACCAGCAGTAATATTTCTTGCGGAACCACTACCTGCTGTCGGGCCCGCAATGTGCGGACCCAACTGTTCGACAAATCTTAATAATTTGCAGTGTATACGTCGATCAACGATTGTCCTGCATCACCTGCACGCTCGATGTACGCAGTCACCGAGCGATCGTACATAACATCACGGAATGCAGCGCGCTCTTCAGGAGAGGCAACGCGGATGTTGATTTCGCTCGCTGAGATCGCGTCAAGAGCGTCTTCAACAGCGCTGGCTTTGTGCTCAATCAGAGCAGGGACAACTTCGTCAAATGCGTCATTGATGATAACCTGATAGTCAGCTGGCAGGCTTGCCCACCAAGTTGGATTGAACAAAACAACGTCTTCCATCGCACCGTGCTCAGAAATCACGAGGTAGTCTTGGACTTCGAAGAACTTCATGCGCTGGATTGTGTCGAGCGGGTTTTCTTGACCGTCTACAACACCAGTTTGCAGCGACGTATAAAGCTCGCCGAATGGAAGAGCGATTGCTGATGCGCCAAGTGCGTTGAACTGCTCAATCAGGATATTGGAGTCCATGACGCGGAATTTTTGGTCAGCAAACGCGGCGATGTCGTCCAATGGTTCGTTTGACGTGAAATTCTTCATGCCATTTGGCCACCAAGCAACGCCAACAACGCCTTTGCTGGTAAAAGAGTCCAACAGTGCATCACCGAATGGGCCCTCGCGCAGAACTTGAGCTTCTGCCGTGTCGGCAGGCATCAAGTAAGGGATGTCTAAAACTGAAACTGCTGAGTTGAAACCGCCCAAAAATGCAGCCGGTGAAACTGTTGCTTCAAGTGTTCCAAGTTGAACGCCTTCGGTCATGACGCGCTGGTTACCCAGTTGAGCTTGTGGAAAGATTTGGAACTCAACTGCGCCGCCAGTGCGTTCTTTGACAAGCTCTGCCACCTTTTCGAGATGGATGTGGCGGCTTTGTTGTGGTGACTCCAAATGCCCAATGCGTGCGGTGAACTCTTGTGCATATGCCGCTGTGGTTGTGAGGGCCAATGCGCTCAATGCGATTGCTGAGAACGTTCGGCGTCCGATATTGGAACTGTTTTTCATTGTTTTCTCCATGTTGATGGGTGGAGAAGACCCCAATGAAATATCAGAGTCAAGAATATTATCAAATATGATAGCTCTCTCAAATATCGACTACCCAGAAGCAGAGTTTTGGAATATGTCTATCAAACCTAATATAGAGAATAGTCGCAGAAATGACATCACAATATCAAACGATCTCTGAGATCGGTGACCGATTAAAGTCAAATCGCCTTGGGGCGGGGCTTACACCTGAAGAGGTCGCTAAAGAGACAGGAATATCCGTGGCGTCCTTATATCGCTACGAATCGGGTCAACCTATTCGCGTCGATGCCTTAGGGAAATTGGCCGATTTCTTGGACGTCTCGCTCGCATCACTCTTTGGGGTCGGCTCTGAGAATATATCATCAGCGGTGACATTTTTCGAACGACTTCGCCAGATAGAAGCTGAAGCAGACCAAATTACAGTTCTGTTCGGACCGGTTCCATATCTTTTAACCACAGATGAATACGATGATTTGCTTCCGCAGGTGTTGTTAGAAAGTGTGCCCGAAACGGCTGCTAACAGGGAAGGCCTAGAAAGCTCCATCTCGCAGTTGGTCGAAATCCTCAAGAGCCGCAAACAGGCCTTCAAAGCCCGTCGACCCAACATTATTGGCCTGATCTCTGCATCAGAGTTAGAGCAATTCATTCAATCTGGCTTTGCCGGGAATACAAACCTGAAATCTAGCGAAGCCGAAGTTCGAAAGAAAGCCGCAGCTCATGAAGTCGAGAACATCCTTTCTCTGATTCAGGATCAACCCATCGGTATGCAAATCGGTGTTGTGCAGGACTCTATGCCAAGCACAAGCTTTCAGATCCTTCGAAAGGGTGCAAATGCGCAAGTGGCGATCAGTCCATTCCGCCTTGGTTCTTCAGCGAATGTGAGGATCGGTGTCGCGACAATCACTGCCGCGGATGAGACAGTCAAATTGCACCAAAGTGTTACCGAGAGCCTTTGGAAGCATAGCCTCAAAGGCGAGGCTGCTGTGGACCTGCTAAATAGCCTGCTGCACATAAAATAAATTATCCTTTGGTCAAGCTTAGTCCACAGACTGGAGCGATTTTTGACACTGGAGCTTCCAGCC
>JAGSGK010000237.1 GCA_023955215.1 Paracoccaceae bacterium | reverse complement strand
CTGGCAACTCGTAAACGTCTTGTAAACTTTTGGTAAAGCTACCTGTTTTACGGGCTTCGCCGGAACGCAACATTTTGCCATCTAATGTGCGAACTTCTTCGACGCCGCGCAAAATGCGCGCCAGACGCATACCATGATCTTGTGTGATCCGGCCGCTCCAGCCTTTTTCGTATTCAACCGCAATAAGGTTCAAACGAGCGGCCAGCTTGTCAGCGGTTCCTTGTAAGTCACCATCAACGGCACCTGGTACAAAAGCGCCAGAGATCGCGGCTTGTTCCAGAATGTGACGCGGATAATGCGTTGGGAAGGCCTGAAAAACGCGGCGCAATTGGCGCGCTTCGTCGACGATACGAACAAGATCCTGGCCAGAGATTTCTTCGCCGTTGCCTTGGCGTAGAACCGCACCCTCGATACCTTGCTGGACCAAGTAGTCGTCCATCTCTGCTTGATCCTTCAGGTAAACCTCTGAACGACCACGCGAAACTTTGTACAGTGGTGGTTGTGCGATATAGAGGTGACCATTTTCGATCAGCTCCGGCATTTGACGGAAGAAGAAAGTCAAAAGTAGCGTGCGGATGTGTGCACCATCGACGTCAGCATCAGTCATGATGACGATCTTGTGGTAACGTAGTTTTGCGAGGTTGAATTCCTCACGGCCAATGCCGGTACCCAAGGCCATGACCATATTGCCGATTTCTTGCGATCCCAGCATGCGATCAAAGCGCGCGCGCTCAACGTTCAGAATTTTACCTTTGAGTGGCAAGATGGCCTGTGTCTTACGGTCACGTCCAGTCTGTGCAGAACCACCAGCGCTGTCACCCTCCACAAGGAAGATTTCAGTGTTTACGGGGTCTTTATCAGAGCAATCCTTTAGCTTCGAGCTGAGGAAGTTCATGTCCATCGGGTTCTTGCGGCGTGTAAGATCTCGGGCTTTACGCGCAGCTTCACGGGCCAATGCCGCCTCGATGATTTTACCAACAATGATTTTCGCTTCAGTCGGGTTCTCTTCAAACCATTCGGCCAATTTCTCGTTCACCATGCCTTCAACGGCTGGACGCACCTCAGAGCTGACCAGCTTGTCTTTGGTTTGGGAACTAAACTTAGGGTCGGGAACTTTAACTGAAAGAACACAAGTCAGACCTTCACGCGCATCATCACCAGTGAAGGTAACTTTTTCCTTCTTCGCGATTCCTGTGGACTGAGCATAGTTATTGATGGTCCGTGTCAGCGCCCCACGGAAGCCCGCCATGTGCGTGCCGCCGTCGCGTTGCGGAATGTTGTTTGTGAAGGGCAGAACGTTCTCATGGTAGCTATCGTTCCACCACATTGCGACCTCAACAACGATGTCGTCGCGCTCACCGATGATATAGATCGGCTCTGGCATCACAGTGGTTTTCGAACGGTCTAGATACTTAACAAATTCTTTGACGCCGCCGTCGTAATACAATTCGCTGCGCAATGGCTCAACGGGTCGATCGTCTCGCAAAATGATCCGAACACCTGAGTTCAAGAAGGCCAATTCACGAAGACGTTTTTCTAGCGTCTCAAAAGAGTATTCGAGGTTCGAAAAGGTTTCAGTAGAAGCCAAGAAACGTACTTCGGTCCCTGTGCGATCACCACATTCGCCGACCACTTTGAGGTGCTCGACTGTGTCGCCGTGGGCAAAGCGTGCTACGTGCTCTTTTCCATCACGCCAAATGCGCAGGTCCAGTTCAACAGACAGTGCGTTCACAACTGAAACACCCACACCGTGCAGACCACCCGAAACTTTATAAGAGTTGCTATCGAACTTACCACCAGCGTGAAGCTGCGTCATGATAACTTCGGCCGCTGAAACGCCTTCTTCTTCGTGGATGCCCACTGGAATTCCGCGTCCGTTGTCGCTGACTGAAACGGATGAATCAGCGTTAATTGTCACGGTTACAGCGTCTGCATGCCCTGCAAGGGCTTCATCGATGCCGTTGTCCACAACTTCGTAAACCATGTGGTGCAGACCAGAGCCGTCATCGGTATCACCGATGTACATCCCTGGGCGCTTTCTAACAGCTTCTAACCCTCTGAGAACCTTAATGGAATCTGCGCCATACTCTTCGGGGATTTGCTCGTTGTCAGCCATGCCATTGCACCTTTATTATTTGGTAACAGTATATGGTTTTTTAAGAGGATTGTCACGCGTCAGGCACAACATTTTGTGTCAGAGGACGGCAATGACCAGCCCAACAAGAATGAGCAATACGCCCGATCCTATATTGAACTTTTTTAGAAGTGTTGGAGAGGATAAAAGGCCACGAATTTGCCCCACACATCCTGCCAAAACAAGGTTCCCAACAAATGGAATGGCTACGGATATTGCTAGGATGATGACTATGTCGATCGTAGTGACTGTGCGTAAATCGAAGAACCCGGGCAGCACACCCATATAAAATAGGACGGCTTTAGGATTGCCAAGAATTGCGGCAATTCCTGCAAGAAAACCGGCCCACATTCCCGGGCGTGTCAATCTGCTGTTGCTTGAAATGGCTTGTCCCGCGTGTCGGATAAGCGCCCAACCCATGGCAATGAAAACTCCACAGGCGACCCATCGAAGTACAATCATGAAGGTATCAAAGACTGATAAGATCCAAGAAATCCCAAGTATGGCGATCAATGGCCAAACAATATCGCCAACCGCAACACCTAAGGCCAAGGGCCAAGTCGCGTGAAAGCCACCTGAAAGCCCACGCGCAGTCAATGCGACCAAGACAGGCCCAGGGGTTAAAAAAAGGATGAGCAGCGCACCAGCGTAAAGAAGCAGGTCGTTTGGATCGAGTGTCATTGCATGGCCTTAACTATGGAAGTTCCTGCATCTTCGGTGACTTCAAGGTATTGGGCACGATCACCTAGGCTGTCAAACAGTTCTGTGCCTGTACCCGTCATCCATGCTTGGGCCCCAAGAGCCGAAATTTCGTCGTATAAGGCGGCACGGCGATCTGCGTCTAAGTGGGCAGCGACCTCATCAAGCAACAAAAGTGGTGGCGCACCAAAATCATGTTCCAAGGCGCGGGCATTGGCGAGGATCAGTGAGACAAGCAACGCTTTTTGTTCGCCGGTCGAGCAGTCGCGTGCAGGTACGCCCTTGGCCTTGAAGGTGCCAATTAAGTCTGCGCGATGTGGCCCAATCAATGTACGACCTGCCGCCAAATCGCGAGGACGATTTTCGGCTAACGCAGTGCAGAGGTCATCGACTGATGTGGGTAAAGGACCGTCGGCATAAGTCAGTTCAAGGAAAGCATTTGGGAAAGCAGTGACAGCATCTGTTTGGGCTACTTCGATTTGGGCTAACGCTGACAATCGATTATTGTGGATCGCCACGCCCGTCTCAGCCATCGTTGCTTCAAGGGCCGTGTACCAATGAGGGTCGCGTACCATGTCTTTTAGCAAACGATTGCGTTCTCGCATCGCCTTTTCATACGTCAGGGACAGTTCGGCGTGGCGTGGCTCAAAACTAAGGGTCATGCGATCCAAAAAGCGCCTGCGTCCCTCAGCGCCCTCGATCCATAGGCGGTCCATGGAGGGGATCAGCCAAAGAACACGCGCAACGCGGCCCAATCCAATTTGAGGGGCCGTTTTTTCGTCTATACGCAGTTGTCGGGCTGTACCCGCTTCAGACCAAATATCGATTTCGTGCGTTTGCGTGGGTGCGTGCAGTACCCCACTTATTTTCCAGCCCAACGCTTCGGGACGCCGTGCCATGTCTTCAGCGCTGGCGCGACGAAAGCCGCGACCTGGGGAAAACAGCGAAACAGCTTCTAGAATGTTGGTTTTGCCAGCGCCATTTGGGCCGAATAACGCAACGGGGCGTTTATCGACAGAAATGCGGGCGATCTTGTGGGATCGAAAATACGAAACAATTAGGGAAGAAAGGTACAGCGACATGTCCGTGACCTTTCTTGCTCCGATAGTACTAAAACTGGTTTTGTAGGCTTAGACACGCATCGGCATGACGACATAAACTGCGGACAGGTCATTGCCTTCGCGCATCAAAGTCGGGTCGCCTGCTGAGTTGAACATGAAGACAGCATTCTCGCGATCAACTTGGTTTGCGATCTCAAGCAAATACTTGGCGTTAAATCCAATTTCCAAAGGCTCGTCACTATAAGCAACGGCCAGTTCTTCTTCGGCGGCACCACTGTCCGGTGCGTTGACGGAAAGGATCAAGCGATCTTCTTCCAGCTGCAATTTAACAGCGCGTGAGCGTTCCGATGAAACAGTCGCAACGCGATCAACGGCTTTTGCAAAATCAGCAGCGTCTACTTCCAACTTACGTGTATTTCCTTGTGGGATAACACGCGTGTAGTCAGGGAATGTGCCGTCGATGACTTTAGATGTCAGCGTGATGTTTGGCGTTGCAAAGCGAACCTTTGTCTCTGAAACAGAAACGGCAATCATCATATCGTCATCGTCAAGAAGCTTGCGCATTTCACCAACTGTTTTGCGCGGAACGATGACGCCCGGCATATCTGAAGCGCCTTCAGGTAGGTCCGCATCGATACGGGCAAGACGGTGTCCGTCTGTTGCCACACAGCGAAGTACTTTTCCGCCATCTGACTCAGAAATGTGCATATAAACACCGTTCAAATAGTAACGGGTTTCTTCTGTTGAGATTGCGAATTTTGACTTATCAAACAAGCGGCGCAGAACAGGCGCGGGAACGCTAAAGTTTGAAGCATATTCCGAAGAGGCCATGACGGGAAAATCTTCGCGCGGCAAAGTTGCCAGTGAGAAATTTGAGCGGCCCGCTTCAACGGTCAAACGACCGGCAGCGCTGTCGGCTGTCAAAGTGACCAATGCGCCGTCTGGCAGTTTGCGTACAATTTCGTGCAGTGTTGTTGCGGACACAGTTGTTGCGCCCGCGCGCTCAACTTGTGCGGGTGCTTTGTCGACAGCTTCGATATCAAGGTCGGTTGCACGGAAGGATACATCTGATCCTTCGGCTTCAATCAAGACGTTCGCAAGGATTGGAATGGTGTTACGGCGTTCAACAACCGACTGCGCTTGAGCCACTGCTTTTAGCAGATCACTGCGTTCGATACTGATTTTCATGTGGCTTCTCCAATCCCGACTGTCG
>JAGSGK010000264.1 GCA_023955215.1 Paracoccaceae bacterium | reverse complement strand
CCTTTTGACCAAACATAAGCGCATGATTGACAACAGTTGATCTGCGATAGGGAGGAAAGACCATGCCAAAAGACGGTGAGATTAAAAGCGGAATTGGTGCCAGCAGTAAGCGGCGCGAGGACGTTCGGTTCCTAACAGGGAACGGCAATTACACAGATGACATCAATATTCGCGGACAGGCCTATGTGTTCTTCCTGCGCTCAGATGTTGCCCACGGCACATTAAACTCTGTCGACACATCCGCCGCAGCTGCGATGCCGGGTGTTGTCCAGATTTTCACGGGCGCTGACTTTGAAGCTGTAGGTGGTATCCCTTGTGGTTGGCTTGTAACCGACAAGCACGGCGAACCGATGCAGGAACCTAAACATCCCGTTTTGGCGCATGGAAAAGTACGCCACGTTGGCGAGCCAATTGCAGCTGTTGTAGCTGATAGCTTGGAACAAGCACGCGATGCTGCAGAGGCGATCGAGGTCGACATTTCTGAACTGCCTGCTGTGATCAACATGAAGGACGCCTTTAAAGAGGGCGCAACCAAGGTCCACGATGATCTAACATCCAATCTTTGTTACGATTGGGGATTTGTTGAAGAAAACAAAGGCGCGGTTGATGAGGCATTTAAAAACGCCCACCACGTGACCACGCTTGAGTTGGTCAACAACCGTCTAGTTGCAAACCCGATGGAACCGCGTGTTGCCATTGGTGATTATGCCCGTAGCGATGAACAACACACGCTTTACACCACGTCCCAAAACCCGCACGTAATCCGTCTGTTGATGGGCGCATTTGTTTTGGGCATTCCGGAACACAAACTGCGCGTCATCTCACCAGATGTTGGCGGCGGATTTGGTACTAAAATCTTCCATTATCAGGAAGAAGCGTTTTGTACCTTCGCGGCCAAGGCCTGTAATCGCCCAGTGAAATGGACCTCGTCGCGTTCAGAGGCATTCATGTCGGATGCACATGGCCGTGACCACGTTACCACCATTCAGTTGGCGCTTGATAAAGACAACAACTTTACAGCACTGCGCACGGACACTTTGGCAAACATGGGTGCATATTTATCCACCTTCGCTTCATCAGTCCCAACATGGCTGCATGGCACGTTGATGGCGGGTAATTATAAAACGCCGCTGATCTATGTGAACGTCAAAGCGATGTTTACCAACACGGTGCCGGTGGATGCTTATCGCGGCGCTGGACGCCCTGAAGCGACCTATCAAATCGAACGTGTTATCGACATGGCTGCACGTGAGTTGGGCGCTGATCCAGTGGCATTGCGTCGTCAGAACTATGTGACTGAATTCCCATATGCCACGCCTGTGGCTGTAGAATATGACACAGGTGATTATCACGCGACGATGGATAAACTGGAAGAGATCGCTGATTTCTCTGGTTTTGAAGCACGGCGTAAAGAATCCGAGGCCAAAGGCAAATGGCGTGGACTGGGCATCAACAACTACATTGAGGCTTGTGGCATCGCGCCGTCGAACCTTGTTGGTCAGTTAGGTGCGCGTGCCGGTCTTTATGATGCTGCTACTGTGCGTGTGAACGCGACGGGTTCCATCTCTGTTATGGTCGGGGCGCACAGCCACGGGCAGGGGCATGAAACCGCATTCCCGCAGGTTGTTGCAGATATGATTGGTATCGACGAAAGTCAGATCGATATTGTCCACGGTGATACCTCTAAGATCCCATTCGGGATGGGCACCTACGGTTCGCGTTCTCTCGCGGTTTGTGGGTCTGCAATGGTACGCGCCACGGAAAAGATCATCGCGAAGGCCAAGAAGATCGCGGCTCACCTTCTGGAAGCGTCAGACACTGACATCGAACTAAAAGACGGTATGTTCAGCGTTGCAGGCACGGACAAGTCTGTGGCTTGGGGCGATGTTACCTTGGCGGCTTACGTTCCACATAACTATCCTTTGGAAGAGATCGAACCCGGTTTGGAAGAAACTGCGTTCTATGATCCGTCAAACTTTACTTACCCTGCAGGGGCTTATGCCTGTGAAGTTGAAGTTGATCCGGATACTGGCAAAGTTACGATCGAACGGTTTGCCGCTGCGGATGATTTCGGCAACGTCATCAATCCGATGATCGTTTCTGGACAAGTACATGGTGGGATCGCCCAAGGGGTTGGTCAGGCTTTGCTTGAGGGGTGTTCTTATGATGAGGAAAGCGGCCAGTTGTTGACCGGGTCCTACATGGATTACGCGATGCCACGTGCCGATGATCTGCCGTTCTATTCGGTTGATCATTCTTGCCAAACGCCTTGCACACACAACCCATTGGGTGTGAAGGGATGCGGTGAGGCTGGTGCGATTGGATCGCCTCCATCGGTTGTGAATGCTGTGATTGATGCGCTCCATTCGGGCGGTAAGAAGGTGGCGCATATCGATATGCCACTGACTCCGGACCGCGTGTGGAATGCGATCAACAACGCTTAAATTTGAGATTGGGGCACTGCCCCAGCTCTTGTGATATTTTTGGCCATTTTACCCAGCAATGGGCGGCCAACTGAAAGGACAAAAGATGTATAACTTTGAATTTGAGAAACCCAGCAGCATTGCCGATGCAGTTGCAGCATTGGGAGGCGACGAGGCGCAGGCCTTGGGCGGGGGGCAAACCCTTATCCCAACGCTGAAACAACGCCTTGCTTCGCCAACAACATTGGTAAGCCTGTCTAACATTCCTGAGATGCAAGGCATTTGCACTGGCGACGACGGCGCACTGTGCATTGGTGGGTCAACGACACACGGCGCTGTTGCATCCGGCGCTGGTGCTTATCCTGGCCTAGCAGCGCTTGCTGGTCATATCGGTGATCCCGCAGTCCGCAATCGTGGGACAATTGGCGGCTCACTGGCCAACAACGATCCATCTGCATGTTACCCTGCGGCTGCATTGGCATCGGGTGCCACGTTGGTCACCAACACACGTGAAATCGCAGCGGATGACTATTTTCTAGGGATGTTTGAAACCGCGCTGGAAGAGGGCGAAATCGTCACCGAGGTGCGTTTCCCAATTCCAGAGGTTTCGCACTACGAAAAATTCGTACAACCAGCATCGCGCTTTGCGCTTGTTGGTGTGATGGTGGCGAAGTTCGCTGATGGCGTGCGCGTTGCGATCACAGGGGCATCTGAGGAGGGCGTGTTTCGTTGGACCGAGGCCGAAGCGGCATTGTCAGCTAACTTCTCACCAGATGCGTTAGATGGTCTGACATTGGATGCGGACAACATGATCGGTGACCTGCATGGCTCCAAAGAGTACCGCGCGCACCTATGTGGTGTGATTGCCAAACGGGCTGTTGCTAAGGCTGCTTGATCTAAGCTGTATTAAAAAAGGCCTCGTTGGATTGTATCCAGCGGGGCCTTTTCTGTTTGATGAAGGGATTAGATCGAGCCGGCTTCGACCATAAAGTTTGAAGCGGTGCACATCGCTGCATCGTCTGACGCGAGGAACAGCACCATTCGCGCAACGTATACAGGGTCAATCAGGTCAGGCAGGCATTGGCTTTGGCGATGGGCCTCTAACCCTTCGGGTGTTGCCCACAATTCCTTTTGGCGATCCGTCATTATCCAGCCGGGGACGACAGTATTGATGCGAATGCGATGTTGCCCCAAATCACGTGCCATTGTGCGGGTCAGACCATGTACCGCGGCTTTGGCCGTTGCATAGGCTGGAAAGCCGCCAACGGTTTCCCACCATGAGTTTGAGCCTAGATTGATGATCGATCCACCACCCATTTCGATCATCGCAGGGGCGACCGATTGGATGGCGAAGAACATGTGGCGCAGGTTGGTGTCCATGCGTTCGTCCCAATATTCGGGCGTAACGTCCTGCCAGTTGTGGCGGTCATCGCGGACCGCGTTGTTGGCAAGGACACTGAAAGGGCCCATCTGATCGGCCAGTTTGGCAATTGCGGTCTGCATCTGAGGAATATTGCGCAAATCGCATATGGCATGCGGGGCACCTGTCGCCTCCGTTACAAGCGCGGAGTTCTCAACATCGCGATCAAGGAAGGCGACCTGGGCACCTTGAGCGGCAAATGCTTCAACCGTCATACGGCCAATACCGGATGCGCCACCTGTGACGAGAACCGATTTGCCCTTGAGGCTGGGATAATTGGCGAATTGGGACATTGGGCACTCCGGTCAGTAGAAATGAAAAAGGCCGCACGACAAACGGTGCGGCCTTTTAAAAAAGTCTTCGGTGAAACAGCTTAGCCTTTTGAAGGCAGCTGACCGATAAGCATGACCATTTGGCGGCCTTCCATTTTCGGGAAGTTTTCGACCTTGCCGTGCTCTTTGGTGTCTTCTGCAACGCGTTCTAGCAATTCGCGACCCAAGTTAAGGT
>JAGSGK010000105.1 GCA_023955215.1 Paracoccaceae bacterium | reverse complement strand
TAAACAAGCAGTGCAACACGTCGCCGTCTTTGACGATGTATGTTTTGCCCTCGGCCCGCATTTTGCCAGCTTCTTTGGACGGTTGTTCACCGCCCAAGGTCACGAAGTCATCATAGGCGATGGTTTCGGCGCGGATGAACCCTTTTTCAAAGTCACCGTGGATCACGCCAGCGGCCTTTGGTGCGGTTGTCCCTTCGGGGATCGTCCATGCGCGGGCTTCTTTTGGGCCTACGGTAAAGTAGGTTTCAAGGTGCAATAGTGCGTAACCAGCGCGGATTAGGCGATCTTGGCCAGACTCGTTCAGCCCCATTTCCTCAAGGAACATGGTGGCTTCTTCTGGCTCGAGCTTGCTGATCTCTTCCTCGATCTGGGCAGAGATGATGACGGCGCTGTTGCCTTGGGCCGCGGCCATTGTGGCCACTGCACCGGAGTGGTCATTGCCTTCAGACGCTTCAGCCTCACCCACGTTACAAACGTAAAGCACAGGTTTGGAGGTCAGCAGTTGCAGCATCTTCCACTGTTTTGCGTCGTCTTCGTCGATGTCTAGAACGCGGGCCGGTTTGCCTTCTTCCAGTGCCTCAAGCGCCATTTTCATCAGGCGTTCTTGATCCACTGCGTCCTTGTCACCGCCACGTACCTTGCGGCCCATGTTTTGCAAACGCTTCTCAAGGGATTCGATATCAGCCAGCATCAGCTCGGTTTCAATCGTTTCGGCGTCTGAAGCTGGATCAACGCGCCCCTCAACGTGGGTCACATCACCGTCTTCAAAGCAGCGCAGCACGTGAGCGATCGCATCCACTTCGCGGATGGTGGCAAGGAATTGGTTGCCAAGGCCCTCGCCTTTTGACGCGCCTTTAACCAAGCCCGCGATGTCCACAAAGGTCATGCGTGTTGGAATAATCGTTTTAGAACTGGCGATTGCAGCCAGTTTATCAAGACGCGCATCAGGGACGCCCACTTCACCCACGTTGGGTTCAATAGTGCAGAACGGGAAGTTTGCAGCCTGTGCAGCGGCGGTTTTTGTCAATGCGTTGAAAAGCGTGGATTTGCCCACGTTTGGCAAGCCGACGATGCCCATTTTGAAACCCATGATGTTCTCCTGCGCGTTGCATATACTGGTTTTCGCCGCTTCTAGTGCCCCTATCAACGCGGTGCAAGCTTCGTGGTGGAAATGCATGTTGATATATACAGTCGCTGCCCTGTGCAGTTGGCCGCGCTATTGCGATTGATTTCTTGTCCCAGAATTGGCATTGCAGACTGACCAATCTGCAAAAGGCCATAACATGACACGTATCGACGCAAAATTCGCTGAACTGAACGCCGCCAACAAGAAGGCGTTTGTGTCTTATGTGATGGCTGGGGATCCTGACTTTGACACATCTCTTGAGATCGTGAAGGGTTTGCCCGCTGCTGGTGTTGATATTATCGAACTTGGTTTGCCGTTCACCGATCCAATGGCCGATGGCCCGACCATTCAGTTGGCCGGTCAGCGTGCGCTAGAGGTCGGCATGACCCTGACGCGCACCCTTGAGTTGGCCGCTAAGTTTCGCGAAACCGATGACACGACGCCAATCGTTTTGATGGGGTATTACAACCCGATCTACAGCCGCGGCGTTGACAAATTCCTGGTCGATGCGAAAGAAGCTGGGATTGACGGATTGATCGTTGTGGATTTGCCACCCGAAGAAGACACCGAATTGTGCATCCCTGCCCAAGCGGCTGGATTGAACTTTATCCGCCTTGCGACACCAACAACGGATGCCAAACGCCTACCCCGCGTTTTGCAGAATACCTCTGGTTTTGTGTATTACGTTTCGATCAACGGCATCACGGGCGCGGCGGAAGCTGAAGCGACCAATGTTGGTCCAGAGGTTGCGCGCATCCAAGAAGCGTCTGGCCTGCCAGTAATTGTTGGCTTTGGTGTGAACACCCCAGAAAAAGCCGAGGCAATTGCCGCAGTTGCCGATGGTACGGTTGTGGGCAGTGCTATTGTGAGCAAGATCGGTGCGGGCGAAAGCGTTGCTGATGTTCTTGCCTTCGTGAAAACACTGTCAGACGGTGCACACCGCGCCTAAGCCGACAGAGGCCAATCTCCCAAAGCCGTAAATCAAAGTTGCGAGCCCGCTCAGCAGTTGCTACCAAAAGGTAATGCAACACTGAGGGTGGAACATGCCGGTCATTACCAACATCAAAGATCTCCAACGTCTCCACGAACGCCGTGTCCCGCGGATGTTTTATGATTATGCTGAATCAGGAAGTTGGACCGAGCAGACCTTTCGGGAAAACACCACTGATTTTGATCAAATCCGCCTGCGCCAGCGCGTCGCCGTTGATATGACAGGACGCAGCACTGCGACCCAGATGGTCGGTCAAGATGTGGCGATGCCGGTCGCTTTGGCCCCCGTTGGGCTAACAGGCATGCAACATGCGGACGGCGAAATCAAAGCAGCCCGCGCGGCCGAAGCCTTTGGCGTTCCGTATACCTTGAGCACGATGTCGATCAATTCGATCGAAGATGTCGCGGCGGCCACGACAAAACCGTTTTGGTTTCAGCTTTATACAATGCGCGACCGTGACTACATCAGCCGCCTGATCCAACGCGCAAAGGATGCGAATGTATCCGCTTTGGTCATAACCCTTGATCTTCAAATTCTTGGCCAACGCCATAAAGATTTGAAAAATGGCTTAAGTGCCCCACCCAAATTGACCCTTAAGACCATGGCGAACCTTGCCACCAAATGGTCATGGGGCATTGGAATGTTAGGCGCAAAGCGTCGCGGGTTTGGCAATATCGTGGGTCACGTTAAGGGCATCAGCGATACCTCAAGCCTTGGGTCATGGACCGCAGAGCAGTTTGATCCAAGTTTGGATTGGGACAAGATTGCCAAGCTCAAAGAGCAATGGGGCGGCAAAGTTATCCTAAAAGGTATTTTGGACGCTGAAGACGCCAAGATGGCCCTAAAAGTTGGGGCGGATGCGATTATCGTATCCAACCACGGGGGGCGCCAATTGGACGGTGCGTTGTCTTCTATCCGCGTACTACCATCGATTTTGGAAGCTGTGGGCGATCAGATTGACGTTCACTTGGACAGTGGCATTCGTTCGGGTCAGGATGTGTTAAAGGCGATGGCGATGGGGGCCAAGGGCACTTATATCGGGCGCGCCTATATCTACGGACTTGGCGCTATGGGCGAAGCCGGGGTTACATCTGCCCTCAACATTATTCACCGCGAACTCGATACAACGATGGCGCTGTGTGGTGAAACCAATGTTGAAGATTTAGGGCGTCACAACCTGCTTGTTCCAAAAGACTTTGAGGGTCGTTGGCAGGAATAAGTTGGGGCTGGAAACGCCTGAAAGGTCGATGTAAACACCGTCTCATGTTAGTCTTCTCAGAACAGAACCTTGTCTTCTAGGCCGTTCCAAAAACGGGCACGACAGCTATTGAAATGGCTTTGCGCCCTAAAGCCGATGTCATTTTTGCAAAGCAACGCAAGCACACAACAGCATTGCGGTTTCGTACAAAGATCGGCCCGTTTCTAAGAAACGCTAATGACATGAACCCAAAACCGTTTGCGATCATGCGCGATCCGATTGATCAGATAGCCAGCTGGTACCGGTATCGTCAAAACGTGGATGAAGCCTATCCAGAGCGCAGTACGGTTGGCATCAGCTTTGACGAGTTTGTCTTGGCTGTGATTGAAGAAGAACCACCAGCGTTTGCAGCAATTGGCAGTCAGTTTAACTTCCTCACATCCAACCGTAGAAAATTGCTGGTCTCGCATTTGTTTGCATATGAAAAGATGCAGTTGTTGCACACGTTCCTGTCAGAGCATTTTGGCGAGGAGTTTGTTTTCAAACAAAAGAACGTCTCTGAAGATGCTGACACAACTTTGTCGCCTGACGTTGAGATGTTTTTACGCTCTGCACGTGAAAATGAATTCGCACTATACGACAGGTTGATGGCTTCCGACGGCTATTTGCACAACCCCCGCGTCTAAGGCGCGGCATCTTTGCTTGGGGTGCGCAGCTTAATAGATAGCATCGGGATCAAGATCGCAGTCACGACCGCCAATAGCACCGCGACTGTAAAGAATGATGCGGCCAACCCAAACCCTTGCGATACAAAGCCCATCAAAGAAGGCCCCATGAAAAATGCGCAATAGCCGATCACGGTTACCCGACTGATCGCCAAGGTGCGCAGCTTGCGTGGCACAACCCGTCCGATCAACGCCAGTGCGGTAGGTGCAACAACAGACATGCCAAGCCCACCCAGTGCGAAACCGATATAAGCCGTCCCAACGGTTCCAGCCCCAGCTGCGACTGCAATGCCGATAGCCGACAGTAAGCAGGCCAGTGCAATCAAGACCATATCGGAAAGGTATCGCGTTAAGACGTGCCCACCAAGCCTTCCTATTCCCATTGTCAGTCCAAGGAATGCAGGCCCAAGCGCGCCTTCTCCAGCACCGCCACCAAGGGTGCGTTCGATGTGCAGCGCAGACCACCCTTCTGTGGAGGATTCCGCCAGATAGGCAATGAATACGATCAACCCAATACCCCAGATCAATCCTACAGGTAGGTTTCCAGTGTTGGAGGTTTCAGCGTCATCCTCTTGATAAAGATCAGGCCCATACATCACAAACCCCAGCCCAACGATCGCTATGGCCAGTACCGAAAATACCTGGATCGGTGTCCAACTGGCTTCGCGCGCGAGCCCTGTTAGCAGCGCACCACCGGCATAACAAAACGAGTAAGCCGCATGGTTGAGGTTCATCAATGGCCGCTTGTGATGCGCTTCAATTCCAGCGATGCGGGCATTCGCCAAAACGTCGATGATCCCCGATCCTGCAGAAGCAATCGCAAGAGCGATCATAAAGGTGATCGCATTAGGCGCGACCCCAACCCACATGAAACCCGCCGCAATTGCGAGGGCCGCGAAAACCAAAGCGAACGACCCAGCCAGACGCTGGGTGAGTGGCGCAAGAAACATTGCGGCAACCGCTCCAAGTGAGGACACCAAAACGATCAAGCCATAAGTCGCGTCTGAAACGCCTAAACCTGCTTTAAGAACAGGCATTTGCGCGAAATATGCCGCCCATGCCATGCCGATAACAGTGAAGCCTGCAAGCGGTTTGCGTGATAGATAAAGATCGTTCAATATACCCATATCCGAGTGGTGCCAGAGAGCATGCCCCACCACAAGTGACAGCGCAGTTAAAAAGCGCTTTTCTCAGATGCGAATCCGGTCTATACGCGCCACTTCACGCGGGACGACAGCCTTGGAGGCGTCCTGCCCTTAAAACATTGGAGAATTATTATGGCTGGAGAGATCCCTGATCTTGAAGTTCTAGCACGTACGGGGACAGGCAAGGGCGCCGCTCGTCAGGCACGCCGCGATGGCATGGTACCGGGCATTGTGTTTGGTGGCGACGTTGATCCACTACCGATCAACATCCCATTCAACAAATTGCTGAAAATGTTGAAAGCTGGCCGCTTTAAGTCCACGCTTTTCAACCTGAAAGTTGAAGGCCAAGACGACGTTCGCGTTATCTGCCGCGACGTTCAGCGCCATGTTGTTAAAGACTTGCCAACGCACGTCGACTTCATGCGCCTAAAGCGCACTACAACAATCAACCTGTTCATCCCAGTTGAGTTCATCAACGAAGACGAATGCCCAGGTATCAAGCGCGGTGGTCTATTGTCCGTTGTGCGTCCAGAAATTGAACTAAACGTTCTTGCTGGCGAGATCCCTGATGCATTGACTGTTGATTTGACTGGTTTGGAAGTTGGCGACACCATCACCATCTCATCCATCAAATTGCCAGAAGGCGCAAAAGCCACGATCGACCGTGACTTTGTTGTTGGCAACATCTCTGCACCATCGAGCCTTCGCTCTGCTGGTGACGACGATGACGCAGAAGTTGAAGCGGAAGCTGAAGCACCTGCAGAAAGCTAAACCCAACTCGCAAGAGTTTGAGGTAATGAAACGGGGCTCCTTTTTGGGGCCCCGTTTTTCGTTTCATCAAAAGATGTATGCGCTGTGGTGGAGGTCTGGTTGTTGCCTGTGCTAGTCTGCCACAAAGACAGATATGAATTGAGGAAACGCCATGAAGTTGATTGTTGGCTTGGGAAACCCCGGCGCGAAATACGCCCGTAACCGCCACAATATTGGGTTTATGGCCCTCGATATGATTGCCTCAGATCACGGATTTGGCCCATGGAAGCAAAAATTCCAAGGTTTGGTAACAGAAGGCAGGTTCGGGTCTGATCGCGCGGTTTTGCTAAAGCCCGAAACCTTCATGAACAATTCTGGTCAATCTGTTGCGGCCGCGATGAAGTTTCACAAAATTGACGCTGAAGATGTTGTCGTTTTCCATGACGAACTGGATCTTGCCCCCGGAAAAATCCGTTTCAAGATGTCTGGTGGTCATGCAGGACACAATGGCCTGCGATCTATCCATGCCCATATTGGCGCAGATTACGGTCGTATTCGCATGGGCGTTGGTCATCCTGGCCATAAAGATCGTGTTGCGGGTTTTGTGCTGAGTGATTTTGCAAAAGCAGAACAAGATTGGTTGGACGACGTGCTGCGCGGTTGTGCAGATGGCGCCCCATCATTGGCCGCGGGTGATCCACCCAAGTTCATGAATGCGGTTGCCCTTCGCGTTGCACCGCCTCGTCCAAGTACAGGCAAACGTCCGCCAGAAAAAGTTGTGACAGAGCGACCGAAAAAGAAACCTGTCGAACCTGTGCCAGACACCGACAGCAGATCCGCGATGCAAAAGCTGATGGATCGCTTTAAATGACTTTACGCGCAGCCTTTGAAGATCAAGCTGTTTCATGTGAACGGCTAGACTCCCCATTCATGGGTCACTTGCTGCGCATACTTTCCAAAAACTGGCAATCGGACACGAAACTGGGCAAGGCGATGGCCGCCTATACAGGCGACATCGGTCCCGTTGGCCATTCGTTACCATTGCGCATTGCCGGTGAGCTTCATGCTTTGGTTCTCACAGGTCAATCGGATGCGTTGATTGCGGCATATCCACCAAACGCGTTTGACCATAACGCCCTATCAATTGCGGTTTCACATGCCCTTGTCGCACATGAAGGTTTCATGCTTGAATGGACCCAAAGCCCCCCACAAACCAATGAAGTTCGTCGCTCTGCCGCGTTAATCGCTGGTGCACAGGTTGCGCTCGAACATTTCCAGCGCCCAATTGTATTGTCAGAACTCGGGGCAAGTGCGGGCCTGAACTTGATGTGGGATCATTATGCCTTGGACATTTCGGGACAGATCACTGGCCCACAGACGCCTGCGGTAACTTTAAGCCCAGAATGGACAGGGCCCCGCCCCCCGTCCAATTCAATCATTATTGCTGAGCGGGCGGGTGTGGACCTTAATCCAATGAACCCGCGCCTTGCGCCTGACCTATTACGTCTCACCGCATATTTGTGGGCGGATCAACCCCACCGATTGACCCTGACCAAAGCTGCGGCGGCGACCATAAATGTCGAGGTTGAAAAGGGTGATGCAATTGATTGGTTGGAAACTCGGTTGGCAAATCCACGCACAGGGCATTTGCATCTGATCCAGAATACCGTTGCATGGCAGTATTTCCCGAACTCATCTCAAGCACGTGGCCTTGAGCTGATTGAACAAGCAGGGGCGCGTGCGACGGTTGAAACACCTTTAGCGTGGTTATCAATGGAGAACGATGGAGACGCCACAGGTGGCGTAGGAGCCGCTCTGACGTTGCGTTTGTGGCCCGGTGACATTCCCCCTACACTTAGGTCGTGTTGATTTTCATGGGCGTTGGGTCGATTGGCATCACTCCAGCTGACCCTGCGTCTGTGACAATTTTTAAATATTGGTGAAGCCATCCCCGCGAACTAGGTTATGCTCAAGCTACACACCTCGATGGTAAAGGATTGAGCATGCAACCTGATGAAAGCGTAAATGTCCTTGGCACTCCACTCGGCTTATGTGGGGTTGATCCAGTCACTGGGTTTTTCCGTGATGGACACTGCAATACATGTGTTCAGGACCAAGGTAGCCACACTGTCTGCGCTGTGATGACTGCCGAATTTCTGGCTTATTCAAAATATGTCGGCAATGATCTAAGCACACCGCGCCCAGAGTTTGGGTTTCAAGGGCTCAAAGCGGGTGACGCGTGGTGCTTATGCGCCAGCCGTTTCCTGCAAGCCCATGATGAGGGATGCGCCCCAAGGGTCAATTTGGCCGCGACCCACAAACGCGCATTGCAGACAGTGCCGTTGCGTATATTGACACAATACAGCGATCAAACCGCTTAAGGCAGAAACGAAAAAAGGCACCTCACTAGAGGTGCCTTTTCTAATTCGACGCAATGTTGATTTAGACGAATTCGCCCATATCAAAATCTAGTGCGCGTGCGACGGTAAAGATGTCTTTGTCACCACGACCACACATGTTCATGCACAGGATGTGATCCGCAGGCAATGTTGGTGCCAGCTTCATCACGTGCGCAAGCGCGTGGGATGGTTCAAGCGCTGGGATGATGCCCTCAAGTGTACAGCAAAGTTGGAATGCCTCTAGCGCTTCGACGTCTGTGATCGATACATATTTCGCGCGGCCGATTTCGTGCAACCATGCGTGCTCTGGTCCGATACCCGGGTAGTCCAGACCAGCAGAGATAGAGAAGCCTTCGAGGATTTGGCCGTCATCGTCTTGCAAAAGGTAAGTACGGTTGCCGTGAAGTACGCCTGGGCGCCCCCCGGTCAATGAAGCGCAGTGCTCCATCTTGGCATTCACGCCTTTACCGCCAGCTTCGACACCGATGATGTTCACTTCTTTGTCGTCAAGGAACGGGAAGAACAGACCCATCGCATTTGAACCACCACCGATTGCGGCAATCAAAGTGTCAGGTAGACGACCTTCGGCTTCCATCATCTGTTCGCGGACTTCTTTGCCAATGATCGATTGGAAGTCACGGACCATTGCAGGGTACGGGTGTGGACCAGCCACAGTACCGATGCAGTAGAATGTATCGTCAACGTTGGTCACCCAGTCACGCAACGCATCGTTCATGGCGTCTTTCAACGTGCCACGACCTGAAGTCACAGGGATAACTTCGGCACCCAACAGGCGCATGCGGAATACGTTTGGCGCCTGACGCTCAACATCATGCGCGCCCATATAGACGACGCACTGTAGGCCAAACTTTGCACAGACTGTCGCCGTTGCAACGCCGTGCTGACCAGCGCCCGTTTCAGCGATAATGCGCT
>JAGSGK010000077.1 GCA_023955215.1 Paracoccaceae bacterium | reverse complement strand
TAGGTGACTTTGGCTGTTGCACCAAAGGCAGCGGCGGTATTTTCAGCGATCCGGGTGATTTGCTCTTCGGCCATGTCGCGGACTGCGGGTGATAGGGTGCGCACGGTGCCCAGCATTTCGACCCGTTCGGGGATCACATTGAAGGCTTTGCTTTCGGTTTCAAAGCTGGTGACGGAAACGACCACGGATTCAAGCGGGTCTGCCACGCGTGATGCTATGGTTTGCAGCGCGATCACGATGTGAGCGGCGACGACAGTTGTATCAACACCGTCTTGGGGTTTGGCGGCGTGCGCGCCTTTGCCTGTGACATCGATTTGGATGAGGTCGGCGGCAGCGAAAAACGGGCCGGGGCGAATGCCGAATTTGCCAACGTCAACGCCTGGCCAATTGTGCATGCCGTAGACTTCTTGAATGTTGAAATCTTCCATCATGCCCTCATCGACCATTTCACGGCCACCCCCGCCGCCTTCTTCGGCGGGTTGGAAAATGACCACGGCTGTTCCGTCGAAGTTGCGGGTTTCGCAAAGGTATTGCGCCGCCCCTAACAGCATTGTGGTGTGGCCGTCGTGGCCGCAGGCGTGCATTTTGCCTGCTTCTTTTGAGGCGTACTCTAGGCCTGTTGCCTCGAATATTGGCAATGCATCCATGTCGGCCCGCAGGCCGATGACTTTGCCAGATGTGTTTTGTTTGCCTTTGATCACGCCAACGACGCCCGTTTGGCCGATACCTGTTTTAACCTCGTCACAGCCATATTCGCGCAGTTTTTCAGCGACGATATTGGCGGTGCGGTGACAATCAAATTGCAGTTCGGGGTGAGCGTGTAGATCGCGGCGAATAACGGTGAGTTCGGCGTGGGTTTCGGCGAAACGGTTGATGAGTGGCATGGGTTTTTTCCTTATGAGAGGTCAGCAATCAGGTCGCGCATGAATTTTGCGCCTAGATTGTATTGTGCGATGGTGATGTATTCATCTGCTTGGTGGGCTTGGTCGATGCTGCCCGGGCCGCAGATGACAGTTGAGATATTTTCGGTTTGAAAATGGCCCGCTTCGGTGCCATAGCTGACGACGTTGATAGAATTGTCGCCCGTGAGGCGACGCACGAGGGATTCTGCGGTGCCGTTTTCTTCGGGTTTGAGGCCAGGGACGCCGAATTTTGGCGTTATTTTGATACCTGCTTCGGGGCGCACGGCCTTGATTTTGGCCTCAAGCGCGGCGGCGAAGGCGAGGTAATCATCGGCTTCTTGTTTAGCGTCTTGGGTCGGTAGAAGGCGGAAATCGTTGATGAAGGTGCACGATTTGGCGGTGATGTTGCCCGCTGTGCCGCCTTGGATTGTTCCAACGTGATAGGTGGGGAAGGGTGGCACAAATTCGCAATCGGGGTCTTGGTTGGCGACGGCGTCTGCGTTTTTCTGGTTGTGCCATTCCACCAATGTTGCAGCTGTCATCACGGCGGACACGCCGATGTGCGCTAGCGAGGAATGAACCTCAAACCCAGTGACTTCGTTGTGAAAACCGATGCCACCTTTGTGGCCTGTGACGGCTTTCATGTCGGAGGGTTCGCCGACGATGCACATGGCGGCTTTGGGCATTTTGCCTGCCAGTTCTTTGACCATCGGGATCACGCCTTCGCAGCCGACTTCTTCGTCGTAGGACAGCGCAAGCTGGATCGGGGTTTTGAGGTCTGCAGCGAGCATTTGGGGAACATAGGCAAGCGCGATGGCAAGAAAACCTTTCATGTCACAGGTGCCACGGCCAAAATATTTCCCGTCTTTTTCAACGACAGTCCACGGATCGGTCGACCAATCTTGGCCCTCAACAGGGACAACATCCGTGTGGCCAGACAGGATGACGCCGCCTTCAACCATCGGGCCGATGTGGGCGTAAAGGTTCGCTTTGTCGCCATCGTCATTGTAAACGCGCGTGCTGTTGACGCCGTGCGATGTTAAATAGCCTTCAACAAAATCAATCAGTGGAAGGTTAGAGCGATGGGAAACAGTGTTAAAGCTGATCAGCTTTTCCAGCATTTGGACAGGTGTATAGGTGTCGGGCATCTGATTGGATCCTGCGTGTAAGAATTGGGGGAGTTTGAAAATTGCAGCGCAGGTCGTCAAGGGGCGAAACAGAGGGGGTGTTCACATTAACCTCGGGTCATTTTATCAAACGGTCAAAAGAAAAATCATTGTAAACTAAATCGTTATCGTTTTTACTTCGCCGATGGTCTGCCGTTTTGGATTCGCTTTCAAAACGTTTACACTTGGGGAGAATTAGTTGCTTGAACGCCATGAGACGTACGCACTCGCGTTGGTTTCACCTGCTTTTGCAGGCGTTTTCGCTCGGACCTCCTCCTCTTGTTGCTGCGCAAACGTGCAGCATTGACCTAAACCATAATCAATAGGGAGAACTCTACGTATGACGATGAAATCTATGACATTGGGAAGCGCGCTTTTGCTTTCAATGGCGTCCATGGCAGTTGCGGAACGCGGCTCTGATGGCGATCTGAAGATTATCTATTGGCAAGCGCCATCGATTTTGAACCCATATCTGTCTGGTGGTACAAAGGATGTTGAATCAGCATCTATGGTTATCGAACCACTGGGTCGTTACGACCAAGATGGTGCGTTGGTTCCATATCTGGCGAAAGAAATCCCAACCGTTGGTAACGGTGGTGTTTCTGCAGACCTGACATCTATCACTTGGACCTTGAAAGAAGGTTTGTTGTGGTCAGATGGCACGCCGATGACATCTGCTGATGTGAAATTCACGGCAGAATACTGTATGCACCCAGAAGGCGGTTGCGCACAGGCGTCTTTCTTTGACGGTGTAACAAGCGTTGAAGCAATGGATGCGTTGACTGTTAAAGTGACGTTCAACCAGCCAAAACCAAACCCATACGGCCCTTTCATGGGTGGCCAATCACCAATCCTGCAAGCGGCACAATTTGCTGATTGTTTGGGCGCAAAAGCACCAGAGTGTACAGAAGCCAACTTTGGCCCAATCGGCACTGGTCCTTTCATGGTTACGGATTTCCGTCCAAATGACGTGATCCAATTGGTTGCAAACCCGAACTACCGCGATGCATCTAAGCCAGCATTCGCAAGCGTGACTTTCAAAGGTGGCGGTGATGCGACTGCGGCTGGTCGTGCGGTTATGGAAACAGGCGAGTTTGATTACGCTTGGAACATGCAGTTGGCACCAGACGTGTTGGCGAAAATGGCGCAAGGCGGCAAAGGTAAGCCGATTGCAGCATTTGGTTCGCTTGTTGAGCGTCTTGAAATGAACCTGACGGATCCATCCCCAGAGTTGGATGCGGAAACACGTGCGACAGTTAAAGCGCCGCACCCGTTCCTGTCAGACATCAAAGTACGTACAGCGCTATCTATGGCGATCGACCGCGACCTGTTGGTTGAAGTTGGTTACGGTACTGCTGGACGTCCAACATGTAACTTGGTTCCTGCACCAAAAGTATTTGCATCCGACAACACAGGTTGTTTGACGCAAGATATCGAAGGCGCAAAAGCGTTGCTGGACCAAGCTGGTTGGACAGACTCCGATGGTGATGGTGTACGTGACAAGGACGGCAAAAAGCTGGCGATCTTGTACCAGACATCTACAAACGCTGTTCGTCAGGATTTCCAAGCGCTGATCAAACAGTGGTGGTCAGAAATCGGTGTTGAAACCGAACTTCGTAACCTTGACGCATCTGTGTTCTTTGGTGGTGACCCAGGTTCGCCTGACACATTCCAAAAGTTCTATGCGGACGTGGAAATGTACGCCAACAACTTTAACGGCACAGACCCGCAGCAATATCTTGCAGCGTACCGTTGTGGTGGCGAACCTAAGCCAGAATCTCAATGGCAGGGTGAAAACATCAACCGTTTCTGTGATCCTGTGTATGACGCGTTGATCGACGAGTTGGCTCGTACTGGCGACCTTGAAGAGCGTGGTCGGATCGGCAAACAGATGAACGATATGCTGACAAAAGACAGCATGACCATCGTTCCTTTGGTTGATCGTGGTCGCGTTTCTGCACACGCCCTGTCTTTGGGTGGCATTGTTCTGAATACTTGGGACAGTGAATTGTGGAACATCGCTGATTGGCACCGCATTAAGTAAGCGGACCATCTGAATTTGAGTTGGGGCCTTTGGCGTGTTGTGTCATAGGCCCCATCCTCATCCCCCTCCAAGACATAAACTGAGACGTCGATGCTGACTTTCACAATCCGTAGATTATTGCTGTCGATCCCGACGCTTTTGTTTATTTCTTTGGCTATTTTTATGTTGCTGCAACTGTCACCGGGTGATCCGATGTCACAGGTGCCGCTGACCGTTCCACCTGACGTAAAAGAAAAGATGCGCGAGGCGCTTGGCCTTGGGCAGCCTGTATACGTGCAATACTGGAAATGGCTGGTGCAGTTTTTCTGGATCGAACCGCAGGTGTTTATCGACTGGGCAACCGCCAATACCTGGTGGGCTGGCTGGTTGCCAGACACGTCTTTCGCTGAGGGCAAGTTGCGTGTGATTTCATGGCAGACCCGTGGTCCGGTGATGGATTTGGTTATTCAATCCCTGCCACAGACGTTTTGGGTTGTTGGCATGGCTTATGTGGTTGGGGTGGCGATTGCGCTGCCGATCGGGATTTATTCCGCCTATCGTCATTATTCGGTGTTTGATCAGGCGGGTACGTTTATCACGATGGTTGGGTTTTCGATCCCGCCATTTTTCACCGGTCCCCTGCTGATTTGGATATTTGCGGTGCAGCTGGGTTGGGTGCCATCGAAATACAATACAGTGCTAGAGGTCGTGGATTGGGACACATTTGTGATGCAGCTCAAGCAGATGGTGTTGCCAGTGATGGTTCTGGCACTGCAGACAACAGCGCAGATTAGCCGGTACATGCGATCTGCGATGTTGGATAATCTAAAGCAAGATTATGTGCGCACGGCGCGGGCCAAAGGCCTGAAAGAGGGCGTTGTTGTGATGGTGCACGTGCTGCGCAATTCGATGATCCCTGTGATCACCGTGATCGCGCTGGGCATCCCGTCGATCTTTGGGGGTGCGATTATCACCGAGAATGTGTTTGCGGTGAATGGGCTGGGGTATCAGTTGTTGATTGCACTGTTTGCCAGTGACATTCCAACGGTGATGACGTTCACGTTTATCTTCGCCATTCTGATCGTTTTGTTTAACCTGATTGCCGACGTTCTGTACGGTGTGCTTGATCCGAGGATCCGTTATGACTGATGTGAGCCCGAACAACCCATTGGCCGAAGCAGCACCGAGTGCGCCACCAACCAGCCAGATGCAAGACATTTGGCGCCAGTTCAAACAGCACAAAGGGGCTGTTATGGGCGGTGGGTTTCTGGCGTTCATCACGCTGTTCGTGCTGTTTGGCCCGTTTATCTGGACGCTGGAAGCCACAAAGCTGGATATTCGTGCCAAAGATATGCGCCCGATCATTTGGGGGATTTGGGACGGCGATGCCAAGATTGGCTGGAACCACCCGTTTGGAACAGATCAATTGGGACGTGATTTGCTAAGCCAGATGATCGAGGGTGGTCGCGCGTCGATGGCTGTTGGTTGGGCTGCGATGGTGCTGTCGCTGTTGCTCGGCACCGCCGTTGGTGTGCTGTCTGGCTTTTTTAAACGGTTGGATTTCATCTTGATGCGGTTTACCGATTTGATGTTGTCGTTGCCTTTGTTGCCGATCCTTTTGGTTGCCGTGACGTTGTTTCGCGAAAGGTTGAGCCAGACCTTTGGAATTGAAACTGGGATGTTTATTCTGATCGTCAGTGTGGTTGGGATTACCAGTTGGATGCAGACGGCGCGGATTGTGCGTGCGGACGTGCTGGCGTTGAAAGAACGCGAATTTGTTTTGGCGGCCCATTCGATTGGCACGCGCCCAGGTAAGATTATTATGCGCCATTTGCTGCCAAACGTGCTGTCTCCGATCATGGTGTCGGCGACGTTGGGGCTGGCGGTGGCGATCATCACCGAAAGCGCGTTGTCGTTTCTGGGTGTGGGGTTCCCGTCGGATTTCCCGACTTGGGGCAAGTTGCTGGCCGATGCTGTGCAGCGGATGGATTTATATCCTGAACGGGTGTTCCTGCCAGGTTTGATGATTTCGTTGACCGTGTTGTCAGTGAATTACATTGGCGATGGGTTGCGCGACGCGCTTGATCCACGGATGCGGGGCCGCTGAGAGCGGTTTTGAGTATTTAAAGACAAAAGAAGGCAGAGTGTTTGTGTGCATTTTTTAGGGGTGCATGCAGGTTCTGCCTTTTTTGCTGATGTGCATTTTGTGCCATTGGCCCCTGTTTTTATGGAATTACCTGCGTTAACCATGCTGCCACATTTCTGGTTAATGAACACAATTTGCGCAAAATTTATCTTGAAATCGTCTTGAAGACGTCCTTTCGCTGCCCGTTTCAGCCGTCAGAAACAAGGTCAAGCGAGGCAGGATGTCTTGCATTAACAAGTATTGAGTTGAGGTAGATCCTATGAGTAATTCCATCCTACGTCTGGAAGCAGACATGATGATTAGCCACGTAACAGTAGACGCCGTAACTGCGTCCGATCGCGTAAGCTATTTGACAGGTAACACATCACCACGCGTGAAAGACGCTTTGAAAACAATGCCTTTGCGGTTTTCCTTGGTGTCAGCCCCAGCACGCAAAATTCGCGTTGCTGCATAAGAATTAAGACTTGGGGCAGCTGGCCCTAAGATGACAAAGATTTAGGTGAGGATCGTGCGAAACCGCGCGGTCCTCCTATTCTTTATGGCGCTGAAATTCGCGCGCCGTAGTGTTATCCGTGCAGCGCAGAGAAGGCGAACAAAGGAACGCCGTGTGGTTCTGCGGTTAAAACCGTTCCGTGGATCGAATTGCGCAACCCGTATCCTTTGGCCTTGAGCCGTGCCTTTAGATCGGTTCGTGACGTCGCAGATTGAAGATCAGGGCGCAGAAGTTCGCGGATTTGGCGAATTGTGAAGGGATCAATGCGTTGATGGATCATTTTATGCTCCTCGCGGGCGACCTTGGCAGTATTTCATCAAGATCAGGTTAAAGGCTGAATTGGGCGTGCCTATGGCTGCGCAAAGAGCGGCGGATCGTCGAGTTTCTGTTCAAGAATTTAACAAAATAACGGTATTGTCGTTTTCCGACCCCAGCCGTCGCTTTCCGCTAGCAGTTTGATAAGATTCGTGTTTCTTTTACGCCGCATGTTCGCCCATGCTTTTCGGGCGAAAAATCAGGGAGAAAAACAATGAAAAATCTACTAACTGGTGCGGCCACTGCCGTTGCCTTAACAATGGGTGCCAACGCTGCCTATGCAGATTGCGGCGAAGTATCTATCACTGAAATGGATTGGGCGTCCTCGGCTGTTGTGACTGCAGTTGCCACATTCCTTATGGAACAAGGTTACGGCTGTACGGTTCAAAAAGTTCCGTCATCCACAGTTCCTGCGCTGACATCTTTGGCAGAAACAGGCGAGCCTGACATTCTGACCGAAGTTTGGGCAAACTCCACACCTGCGTACCAGCCTTTGGTTGATAGTGGAAAATTGATCGAAGTTGCTAACGTACTCTCTGATGGCGGCGTTGAAGCATGGTGGATCCCAGCTTATTTGGCTGAATCAAACCCAGAGCTGACCACTTGGGAAGGCATCATGGCGAACCCAGCTGCGGTTGGTGGCAAATTCCACGATTGCCCATCGGGTTGGGCGTGTGACATCATCAACAACAACAACCTGAAAGCTGCAAACATCGAAGGTTCCGGCCTTGAGCGTTTCCAGCACGGTTCTGGTGAGACACTGCAAACGTCTATCGCGTCTGCTTTTTCTGAAAAAGCACCTTGGTTCGGGTACTACTGGGCGCCTACAGCTGTTTTGGGCAAATACCCAATGGTTCGTGTAGAAGTGCCTGCATATAACGCTGAAGCACACGCATGTAACGGCGACGTTGATTGTGCGACACCTGTGTTTTCTGCTTATCCAGCGGCGAAAGTTGCAACAGCGGTTTCTGGTCCTTTTGCAAAAGAGAACCCAGAGATTGTTGAATTGCTGTCAAACGTATCCTTCTCAAACGCACAAATGGGCGAAGTGTTGGCATGGCGCTTGGACAACAACGCATCTTACGACGAAGCTGCGGTTCACTTCTTGACATCAAACCCTGACGTTTGGGGTGCTTGGTTGAGTGCAGATGCAAAAGCAAAACTTGGCGCACTACTGAACTAAGTAATGCCGAAATCAGCCACCCCGCACGGAAACGTGCGGGGTGGTTTTCTATTGGGAGGGAAAAAAACATGGCCTTTTATGACGGTCTCTTTAGCGTGCTTGGACTTACTGAATGGTGCAAAGGTGGCGATTCCGCCGCGCCAATGTCGATGGCTGACTTGCTGGCAAAAAGCAGCGGCAAAGAAACATCGGGCCCGCTTTTCCCATTTCCATCACTGGATAATTTAAGCGAAAGCTGTTCGTCGATTATACAATCGCGCGATGTAACGAAGGGCATTGAAAACGGATTTCTTGCGGCCAAACCTGGCCTAAAAGCGGTATTAGACCCGATCACCCAGCCCCTAAGCTGGTTATTGGACGGGGCACTTTGGACGTTTGCGGCTGTGCCGTGGTTTATCATGGTTCCGATTTTGGTAGCGATTGCATGGTATGCGTCGCGTTCTGTTGGGGTGACGGTTTTCGTGGCCTTTTCGATCTTTTTGCTGGGTCTTGTGGATCACTATGATGTGGCGATGCAGACCCTTTCGATTATCTTTGTGTGTACGGGGATATCGGTGATGCTGGGGGTTCCTATCGGGATCGCCATGTCCAAAAGTGATCGACTGCAAAGGGTATTAGTGCCGGTCTTGGATTTGTTACAAACCTTGCCGACGTTTGTGTATTTGATCCCGCTGATTTTCTTGTTCTCGGTTACGGAATCCAAGCTGTATGGCATTGCGATTATTCTGTACGCCATCGTGCCTGTGGTTCGATTGACCGATCTGGGCATTCGTCTGGTTGATCAAGATGTGATCGAAGCGGCCAATGCGTTCGGGATGAATTCACGCCAGAAACTGGTGGGCGTAGAGCTGCCGTTGGCGTTGCCAAATATCATGGCGGGGATCAACCAAACGATCATGATGTCGTTGGCGATGGTTGTGATTGCGTCGCTGGTGTCTGCGCCTGGTCTGGGTGTGAACGTGCTGCGCGGTATTCGGAACCTTGAGCTGGGTGTCGGGATTGTTGCTGGTATCGGCATTGTGCTGCTGGCTGTTATTTTGGATCGCGTGTCTAAGGCCGCATTGTCACGGGTCGATATGACCCGCGTGAAACACTAAGGGGCTGATCATGGCACAAGAACCAAAAGTCAGCCTGCGCGGCTTGTACAAAATCTTTGGCGCAAAAGACAAAGATGTTTTGCAACACGTAAAAGCAGGCATGGGCAAAGACGAATTGTTGGCAGAGCATGGGCACGTGTTGGGCCTGCAAGACATCAACGTCGAAATGCAAGCTGGTGAAATCACGGTTGTGATGGGGCTATCGGGGTCGGGTAAATCGACGCTGATCCGCCACTTGAACCGTTTGATTGAACCGACCGCGGGTGAAATCCTAGTCGACGGTGAAGACGTGATGGGCCTGTCTGAAACAGGCCTGCGCGGGTTACGCCAAGAGAAAATGTCGATGGTGTTTCAGAAGTTTGCATTGCTGCCCCATCGGACTGTCTTGCAAAACGCGGGCATGGCCTTGGCTGTGCGTGGGCAAGACAAAGCGGCCTGCGAAACTGAAGCGATGAAATGGCTTGCGCGGGTTGGGTTGCAAGGATTTGAGAACCATTACCCTGCGCAACTGTCGGGCGGGATGCAGCAACGTGTGGGCATTGCGCGCGCACTGACGGCGAACACCGATATCATGCTGATGGATGAGGCGTTTTCCGCGCTTGACCCGTTGATCCGCACCGACATGCAGAACCTGTTGTTGGAGCTGCAAGAAGAGCTGCACAAGACGATTATCTTTATCACACACGATCTGGACGAAGCATTGAAGCTGGCCGATCACCTTGTGATTTTGAAAGACGGTGCGGTAATTCAGCAGGGTGAGCCGCAGGGCATTTTGATGAACCCATCCGATCCGTATATCGAGGATTTCGTCAGCGATATTAACCGTGCGCGCGTGTTGCGGGTGCAATCTGTGATGGAACCTTTGACCGGGACCAAATTTGCAGGCGATGTTGGTATTCGTGAAAACCTGGAATCGCTGATTGCGCGTTCTGGTGGCGATACCACGCTGCACTACCGCGTGATGGATGGTGATGTGGCTGTGGGCGAATTGAACATGAAAGACTTGGTCAAAGCGTTGGTGCCACGGCTGTCTTCTACGCAGGCGGACTGAATCGAAAAAAACCGCGCACGTTCATTGGAATCACGTGCGGCTTTTTTATGATTATGTGCGGTTTGGTGCGGATTATCGTACAATTCTAGAACCGCTTGGCCTTTCTGGCGAAAGACCTTTGGTGCCTCGCGCCCAACGTTCTATCGCCCCCTTTCGGGCATCTTTGATGCCCTGCCGGTCGACGGGATATGATCGGTACTTGCAGCGAGGAGAGGCTGGCCTCGAAGATATCAAGTCACATCCTGGCCACGTCTGGAACCCACTGCCCGAGAGGATATGCGAAGCATGTCCGAAAGGGGTATCCGCGACAAGGTGCGCCAGGCCATG
>JAGSGK010000242.1 GCA_023955215.1 Paracoccaceae bacterium | reverse complement strand
GAACGACTTCAACCAGGAACGCCATCTTTATTCACGCCTCAATTTCAAGCTGAACCGTGCCGCTGCTCTCGCTGAGTGGCGTAAATTATTGAGCGCATAGATTTAGGCTGCGCCAGCAATCCGATGCGAGTTCTCATTCGTCTGACAGCACCGCTCTGAGACCTGTTAGACTTTGTCTGACAACATCATTGTTACCATTCAGCCTCAGATATTCATCGACTGCTTTGAGGAAATGTTCTTTGAAGTTTGTAGATCACGCCTCTACTCCGTGGACCTGTACGAGTGTGTCATATACATGGGAGGCTGCTAGCGTATGCTGTGGCCCTTCGTGACGAGAGAGGCAAATGGGCACATCAAAGGAAAAATGATCCGGACGAATGACTCGCATTTCTTGGCGATCAACCCAATATTTTGCGTAAATCTCGGGCAAGAAACCAACACAATTTCCGCTGAGTATGAAATGTGCAAGCCCTTCCATCTGGTGCGAAACGGCCAGTGCTGGCCGGTTGAAGAACGCCGAATAGGGAGTCAGGACTGAAACGAAGCCGCGTCTAACAAAATTTTGCTCCGCGATCAGTTCAGGTGTCATTGCGTCATCTTCGACCCTGAATAGAGGATGCCCTTTACCGCAGATCAATCGTTGTTTCTCAATGAACAGCGGCATCTGCGAGACGTTTTTTCGGGCCGGAAATTCTGGCGAAATGGCCATTTGGACCTGCCCCCTGACAAGGTATTCTTCGATCTGGTCGGGGGGCCCAATCCGCAACACAATGCGCAAGTCTTTGGAGGCTGCAAGGGCTTCCCGAATGGCGTCGCGCAACCGGCATTCCCTGTTGGTGATCAGGTTGTCGACCACGCCAATCGCAACCTCACCCACGATGCTCTCTTTCAACTGCCCGATTTGACCGTGATAGGCATCAATAGAGGACAGCATGGAACGCGAGGCTTCATAAACTGCCCCCCCGCGTGCCGTTAACGCAAATCCAGCACGCCCTCGGCTGCACAGTTTGAACCCAAGGCGGGTTTCCAAATTGGCCATATGCGTGCTGATCGTTGAGCGTGACAGGTTCAGCTCTGATTGCGCCTGCGAGAACCCGCCGCATTCCACAATCGTACAGAAAACGCGCAGCAGTTTGATTTCTAAATCGGCAATAGAAGGATTAGGCATTACGTCGCAATCTATCAAAGTGAATTCCTATATGTCGACGTTTAACAAATATTTCACCTGTGTAAACCTTTGCCCAAACAAGTGTGAGGGAGATAGCGAATGCAGCCAAAAGACGCGGCGTTTCAGCCCATTCCAGGACTAAAGACGGCACGATTTGCAGGGATGCCCACCTTTATGCGCTTGCCACATCTTGAGTTGGACAATCCGCACGCAGACAAGACTGATATCGCGATTGTGGGCGTTCCGTTTGATGGGGGCACCTCAAACCGTCCAGGGCCGCGTCACGGTCCGCGCCAGTTGCGCGATCTGTCCACAATGATCCGCACAACGCATCCACGCAGCGGGGTGAACCCGTTTAAACTGGCGAATTGCGCTGATCTGGGCGACGCGCCCGTTAACCCGATGGATATCATGGAAAGCCTTGATCTGATCACTGGCTTTTACAACCAACTGTCTGACAAGGGCATAATGCCGCTCTCTGCGGGGGGTGATCATCTGGTGTCTTTCCCGATCCTGCGCGCGCTTGGCCGGAATGGCCCCGTCGGGATGATCCATTTTGATGCCCACACGGATATGAACGATGCGTATTTTGGCGACAGCAAATACACCCACGGCACGCCCTTTCGGCGCGCGATTGAGCAGGGTTTTTTAGACCCCAAACGCACGATTCAGATTGGTATTCGCGGCGTCAAATATGAAACGACGGATTTCGACTGGGCCTTGGATCAAGGCGTTCGAATTGTTGAAATCGAAGAACTGTTCGAGCGTGGCGTTGATGACGTTATGCAAGAAGCGCGCGAGATCGTCGGTGATAATGAGACTTACGTAAGCTTTGACATTGACGGGATCGACCCAGCCTATGCGCCGGGCACAGGCACGCCGGAAATTGGTGGCTTCTCAACCTTTCAAGCGCAGCAAATGGTGCGCGCGCTGGCCGGGTTGAACCTGATTGGCGCGGACCTTGTTGAGGTCTCTCCACCCTTTGACCCTTCGGGCGGCACTGCCTGGGTGGGGGCGTCGATCATGTTTGAACTATTGTGCGTTTTGGCACCCGCCTGTGATGCACGATTAAAGAAATTGCAACACAAAATCAAACATTAGGGAGACGACAATGATACAACTAGAAAGACGTCGAATGACAAAAGGCCTGTTGGCTTGTGCGACAGCCTTTGCACTCTGCGGTCCTGTGGTGGCGCAATCGGTTCTGGACATGGTGACAAGCGGTGGCAAGATCACCGTTGCGACTGAGGTCGCCTATCCCCCGATGGAATTCCTGAAAGATGGCAAAGTGGTTGGCTACGGCAAAGACATCCTCGACTTGATTGTCGCTGACATGGGCGTCGAGCTTGAGCAGCTTCAACTGCCCTGGGACGGCATTTTGGCAGGGGTTCTGGCAGGCAAATATGATCTGGTTGCGACCTCTGTGGCTATCAAAGAGGACCGTGTGAGCAAATACGCCTTCACCCGGCCCTTGGCGGTGGCGGAGACTATGCTGGTTAAGCGCCACGGCGATGATAGCATGACGAGCCTGGATGACGTGAATGGCAAGGTCATCGGGGTTGAGCTTGGCTCTTCTCAGGCACAAGAAGTTGAGGCGACTGATGCTGAGCTTAAGGCCAATGGCGGGGCCGGTTTTGCTGACATTCGCGGCTTTAAATCAACCGACGACATGCGCCTTGCCCTTGTGGGTGGTCAGATTGACATCGGCACAATCCCGTCCTTTTCGCTGGCCACAATGCAGGAACAGCGCCCCGATACATTCGCCCAGCTGACAAACATCGGCAGTGGCACATTGTTTGCGTGGGTTGCCCATCCAGATGGTGCTGATCTGCGGGATCGTGTGAACGCAGCCCTTGAGAAGCTTGAGCAGGAAGGCACCCTGAAAGAGCTACAAATGAAGTGGTTCGGTTTTGAAATGGACTTGCCCGAAGATTACCTTCCCGAAGGCGCTCTTTAAGCGTCACTGGTTGGTCTGGACAGCGTTTGCATTAAACCTGTTCAGGCCAACGCTTTTTCAATTTTGAGACATTGAACCATGGACCTACAGTTCATCGAAATCATCCCAAAGGCGGGCCCCCTTTTCTGGGGCGCGCTTTACACGATCTTTGTGGGCGTGATCGCTTGCGGTGTCGGTATCCTTGTGGGCACTGGTCTTTTACTGATGCGAAACAGCCGGTTCTGGCTGCTGCGTACTTTCGTGCGCATCTATGGCAGCTTTATCCGGGGCACACCGGCCTTGGTGCAAATTCTGGTGTTCTATTACGCTTTGGCCCCGTTGACGGGCATCAACATTGGGCCGTTCACCGCTGGGATTATGGCCGTGGGTTTCAACAGTGGCGCCTATGTCGCCGAAATCCTGCGCGGCGGTCTTAGCCGCATTCCAAAAGGCCAATGGGAGGCCGCCGAGGCCTTGGGCCTGCCCAAACACAAGGTCTGGTTTAAGGTGATCCTGCCGCAGGTGTTTAATTCGGTGATCCCACTTTTGGTGAACGAATTCACCATGGTGATCAAAATCACGCCGCTGTTGTCGACCATCACTTTGGTTGAACTGACCCGCGCTTCGCAGATGCTGTACAATGAAACGTTCCGCCCCGTCGAAGTCTTGTTGCTGGCCGCATTCATCTACTTTGTGATCTGCTTTTCGATCAGCCAATTTGGAGAATACCTCCAGCGGCGATCCCAAAAATTCCGGCTTTAGGAGCGCGTCATGACATTCGACTTTGGGGCGATCTGGGAAAACCGCGACATCCTGATTGAAGGAATTTTCAATACGCTGTTGATCTCGTTCATTGCCATCCCCATTGGGATATTCATCGGCGTGGTGGTCTGCCTGCTGCGCATCTCAAAACGACGCGTGCTGCGCTGGCCTGCCATTGTTTATATCGAGTTGATGCGCAACATCCCGCTGTTGATCCTGATCTTTATGATGTTCTACGCCCTGCCATTTTACGGCATCCGGTTGTCGGGGTTGACCACAGGGTTCATCTGTCTATCGATCTATGGCGGGGCCTATTTTGCCGAAGTGTTTCGCGGTGGGGTTGAGGCCGTTTCAAAGGGTCAGTTTGATGCGGCCAAGGCTTTGGGGCTGAAATACGGGTTCTACATGCGTCGTGTTATTTTTCCACAGCTTTACACCTATGTATTCCCGCCCGGCACCAACATTGCCCTCACGATGATCAAGGAATCCTCGCTATTGTCGATGATCACAGTGGCCGAGCTTACCTATGCCGCCCATGACATCAACGGGCGCACCTTTACGCCTGTTGAAACTTTCGCGACGATTGCCGTGATCTATTGGGTCATCTGCACATTGTTTTTGAAACTCACCCAGATGTTGCAGTCTCATGTTGATACGGACGACATCAGCAATTCTATGGCACTGCGTTAAGCGCGCCGTTCAAGAGGAGAGGAAATCCAATGGAAACTGCACGAACAACATCTCTGTCCTCCGTCTCTGCGGAGCCAGAAGCCATGGTCGAAATTCGAGGCATGAACAAATGGTATGGCGATTTTCAGGTTCTGACAGACATTAATCTGACCGTGCAGTCGCGCGAACGGATCGTCATTTGTGGCCCCTCAGGATCAGGCAAGTCAACTTTGATCCGCTGCATTAACCGGCTGGAAGAACATCAGGAAGGCGACATCATCGTAGATGGCATTCCCCTGACGCAGGATGTGAAGAACATTGATCAAATCCGTTCAGAGGTTGGCATGTGTTTTCAACAGTTCAATCTAT
>JAGSGK010000287.1 GCA_023955215.1 Paracoccaceae bacterium | reverse complement strand
CTATTCGTGGTCCTGGAAGTTCTTTTGCAGGTTTTGTGTCCAAAACGCGGGGTCTTTGATCGCGTTCACAAAATGCTCTGCGGCACGTCCTTCGCCAAACGCGGTGTGGGGCGTATATTTCTGTCCCCAGTATTGCGTCAGGTAGCCAAGGATATCATCGGTGCTTTTTGCTGCACTGCTGAACAGGGAGGGTGCGACAGCGCGGTTTGTTTGGCGCGTGCCGATGTCCAAGGACGGTAGCCCCAAAAACGGTGCCTCGCGCACACCAGCTGATGAGTTACCAACCATAAAGTTGGCGTTCTTCATCAGTTCAGAGAAATGTGAGAACCGCATAGAGGGTAGGGTGCGAAACCGTTCAGAGGGCAGTTCTGCGATTTGATCAAAGATCTTATCAGACCCAGGGTCATTATTTGGCGCGATCACCACATAATTGCGCCCGCTTTGAACCAGCGCGTCAAACAGGTTTCCCGCCTGTTGACCCATCGTCTCTTGTTCTGAAGTGACAGGGTGGAAAATCACGATGCCAAAGTCATCGAACGAGATTTCGTAACGCTCAAGCACCTGATCAATTGTCACGCCAGATGGACCTGCGTGAAAATCCAGTTCGGGGGAGCCAAGCACGTGAATGCTGTTTTCGGTTTCACCCAACCCCATAACCCGCCGCTTTGCATCCTGAGAGGAGACAAAGTGATAGGTCGCCAGCTTGCTGTTACAGTGTCGGAACATCTCGTCGATCGTGCCTGATACCTCGCCACCCTCGATGTGGGCGGATGGGATATAGTTCGTGGCGCAAACAAATGAGCAGGCCAAGGCTTCGACCCGATCCCCGTGAATGACCACAAGGTCCGGTTTGTGTTCTAGGGCGAAGTCAGAGAAGGCGATGACCGTTTTGGCAAGGATCATATCCTGTGGATCACCAGCGCGCTGATTGAGGAATTCGTGAACTTCCACGCCCTCCATCCGCTTCACTTCGATCTTGGTCAGACCGTATTGTTCCAGCATGTGCATGCCAGTGACAAAGAAAGAGACTGCAAAACCCTGATCGCGCGCTGCAACCGCGAGCGGTGCAAGCTTGCCGAAATCGGCACGGGTTCCAGTGACAAAAACGATAGATTTGCTCATACAGGCTTGTACCTCTTAGCCAACGCCCCCCGCAAGTGGCCTTTGATGTTTTTGCGTATGGCCGTTGGTAGACAAGGTGCGGGGCATAAGTTAGCAGTTTGATTGACTTAATTTGGAGTGATTATGGATCGCATTGTTTTGTGTATGAAGTGGGGTTCGCTGTTCAGTTCTGAATATGTGAACGTGCTTTACAACGCGGTTCGGGCCAATATGACGGGCGACTATCGCTTTGTGTGTTTGACTGATGACGCCAGTGGATTCGCGGACGGGATCGAGAGTTTTCCAATCCCTGACATTGGGTGCAGCCCACAAATGTGGCGTCATGGGGCGTGGCCCAAGCTGGGCGTGTTTCTGGCGGACCTTCATGGTCTGACGGGCAGGGCGCTGTTTGTGGATCTTGATACCTTCATTTGCGGCGACTTAACCCAATTCATGGATCACCCTGCGCCTTTCATTGGCATTGATGTGGGGGACAATTGGCGTCCCAATCGGGTGGCCAAGCCAGAGCATGAGTTGCTGGGAACAGGGCTGTTTGCTTTTAATCTTGGGGAGCAGACCCAAGTCTTCGAGCGGTTTCAGGCCGATCCTCAGGCGGCGTTTGATGCAGCTGATATTGAGCAGGTGTGGGTTGAGGAACATGCGTCCTCAATGGAATATTGGCCTGTGGATTGGGTGATCAGCTTTAAGCGCTGGTTGCGTCGCCCCATTGGCGTCGATCTGCTTTTGCATCCCCATGCCCCACCTGCCAGTGCGAGTGTGGTGGCCTTTCACGGCGATCCACGTCCCATCACCTTGGCTCTACCGGGGCGTAAACGTTGGGATAACCTGCCGCATATGGGCTTTGGTCAGGTGCCATGGGCGCGTGATTATTGGCTTGGATACGGCGGGACATTGCCAAAATCCTGATGTGTGTTGGCTGTGCGTGCGCGGTGGCTTTGATTTAGTTGTATGCCACGACGACATCCGTTAAATCCTTGCCAGACAAGGGATTGAGCGCAGCCGGTTCGCTGCGTTGATCAAATCATGGAACTGGGTAAAATCATGCGTTTTAACAGCGATGTTGTAGTCAATTGGCTGGTGCGGGGGATTATCGCCTTCACGCGCCTGTTTGCCTATCGCACGCGGGTTAAGCTATTTGGCTTTATCGCCAGCTATGTCGTGGCCCCGTTGTTTGGTTTTATCAAAAAAGCAGTGCGCAATCTGCAACTGGTTCATCCTGAAATGTCCGCAAGCGAGGCCCGTAAGATCGCCCATGAGGTTGCCGCCAACTTTGGCAAAAACATGATCGAGAACTATTCAAAACATGATGTGGCCGCTGCGTTGAAACCTGAAAACATCGGTGGTGCGGGATACGATCAGATGATGGCGGCCATTGCTGAGGGCCGGCCTGTGATGTTGGTTTCCGGCCATATAGGTAATTACGAGGCGATGCGCATCGCGCTTTATACGTTGGGCTATCAATCGGCCTGCCTGTTTCGTCCTGCATCCAACCCGCATTTTGATGAGCATTACACCCAGAACTATGGCTATTTGACGGGGCCTGCATTTCCACAAAGCCGCAAAGGATTTTTGGGGTTCACCCGTCATCTGCGCGAAGGTGGGATTGCTACGATGTTGTTTGACGTGCGCGCGACCCAGTATGAAGACGTTGATTTCTTTGGCATACCGGCACCCACATCTGATGTGCCTGCTAAGATCGCGATGAAGACTGGTGCGTTGTTTGTGCCGTGTTTCGCTCACCGCGGGCCGGATGGGATGACCCATCATATCGAATTTGAAACGCCTATTGAACACCGTGCGTCTTATGAGATGATGGCTGAAATGTCGGCCCGTCTTGAGGCGCAGGTACGTCGTTATCCCGCACAGTGGTTGTGGTTTCATGACCGTTGGGGCACGGCCGAGGTGCGCGCGCAACGCGTGGCGGCAAAGTTAGAGACCGCTGCCAGTGGTGGCGATGCGACAGAATTGAACACGACCAACAACAAGGACCACTAAGATGAAAATTGGCACACGCGAGATCGGCTATGGCCATGCGCCACTGGTAATTGCAGAGATTGGCATCAACCATGGTGGTTCATTGGATGTGGCCAAAGAAATGGTGCGCCTTGCCGCGGCCTCTGGCTGTGAGTGCGTTAAGCACCAGACGCATATCATCGAAGATGAGATGACGGACGAAGCCAAGCAAATCTTTCCACCAAACGCTGATGTGTCCATTTGGGACGTCATGGCGAACTGTGCATTGTCTTTGGACGATGAAATTGCGTTGAAAGATTATACCGAGAGCTTGGGGATGATTTACATCTCGACTCCGTTTTCGCGTGCGGCTGCTGATTTCCTGAATGAGATTGATGTGCCCGCATTCAAGATTGGATCGGGTGAGGCGGACAACCTTCCGCTGATCCGTCACATCGCCCGTTT
>JAGSGK010000224.1 GCA_023955215.1 Paracoccaceae bacterium | reverse complement strand
GAATTTACGTAATGCAGTCATTTTGAAATTCCCCAAATTTGTTAAGTTGATCGTACCTAAAACGATTACCGTTAAAGTTGTGTCTGGATAGCCCCTTTCTGCCTTGAGCTGATCGACAATCAGGTTATCCACAGCGACTGAACATGCCATCCGATTGAAAGGGTTAATCTTTGCAACTCTTGCCGAAATTTAAAAATAAATTATCCACACCCTGAGAAACTGTGGATAGTAACCCTCTGTTAATAATGATGAATTGAAGGTTAACAAAAATGGCAGAATCACTATACCCTCTGAGCGTGGTTCCATTTGCCCGTCGGCACTTGCTCAAGCGCGGGTGTTGAGCGATAGATTATCCATCAAAAGGCAGGAGCTCCCTCATGAAGATTGCGTCATTTAATATTAACGGCATCAAAGCCCGCATAAACGCACTTCCTGAATGGCTGGACGAAGCACAACCTGATGTCGCCCTTCTGCAAGAAATCAAATCCGTGGACGAAGCATTCCCGCGCGAGATCTTTGAAGACCGCGGATATATCGTCGAAACTCATGGGCAGAAGTCGTTTAATGGCGTGGCTATTCTGTCCAAACTGCCGCTTGAAGATGTACGCCGTGGTCTGCCGGGCGATGACAGCGATGAACAAGCCCGCTGGATCGAGGCAACCGTTGTCGGCGAAACGGAGGCCCTTCGCATCTGTGGTTTGTACCTGCCCAACGGCAATCCTGTCGAATTGGATGATGCTGGAAAACCTGTTGAGGGTGGAAAGTACGCCTATAAATTGGCGTGGATGGACCGTCTTCAGGCACGCGCTGAAGAATTGATGTCAGATGAAATGCCGTTTTTGATGGCCGGTGACTACAACATCATCGCACAGCCCGAAGATGCCGCACGCCCAGAAATTTGGGAAGGTGATGCTGCCTGTCGTCCTGAAAGTCTCGCCGCTTATCGCACACTGGTCAATCTTGGCCTAACCGATGCGACACTCGCACGTGATCCGCGTCCAGGCCAATATACGTTCTGGGATTATCAAGCTGGCGCGTGGAATAAGAACAACGGTATTCGCATTGACCACTTTCTGCTTAGCCCTGCGTGTGCTGATATGCTGGTAGACACTGGGATCGACAAAGACATTCGTGCGCGTGAAAAACCATCAGATCACGTTCCAATTTGGGTCGAACTCAAAGTCTAGTAACGTTTGTCAGTCACGTCGTGACGGTAAAGCCAGTCAAAGGGTTTCAGCATCAGTGATGGTGCCACCTTGCTTACGGTCTTCAAACCTAAATGTGCGGCCAAACGAATTGGACCCGAACGCAGGTGATAGCGTTTGGCATTCCCTTGTGTTGTCTTAACAACTTTAGTTACACGTTTAAGGCGCCGGTTTTGATAGCTTCGGATACTACCTGCCTTAAGCGCGCGCCCTAACTCCCACGCATCTTCCAGTGCCATATTGGCACCTTGTGCCATGAACGGCAGCATAGGGTGTGCGGCGTCGCCGACCAATGCAACCCCTTGATCGTACCAGGTTGACGCAACTGGATGGCGGAATAGTCCCCAAAGGGATGTTTGTTCCACCGCGTCTAATAGAGGGGCCGCACCACCGGTAAATTTAGCGAATGTGGCGCGAAGCTGGTCGGGATCACCGTGTTGTTGCCATCCCTCATCCTGCCAGTCATTGCGCTCTTCAACTGCAACTAAGTTCACAAAGGAACCACCACGCAAAGGATATGAAACGATATGTTTACCAGGCCCCATATAAACGCGGGCTTCTTTCGGGTGGGCAACAACATTGGGCACAATTGCGCGCCACGCAACTTGTTTTGTAAAGAATGCAGAGGACTTCGGGTTAAGCGATGACCGGGCAACAGAATGGACCCCATCCGCGCCGACAATCAATTCCGCGCGCAAAACATCTCCATTGGCAAGTACGACTTCAGGGATGTCGCCTTTTCGAACTTCAATGACAGACTGATGCAACCTGATGTCAGCAGATGCACGTTTGGCAGCACCTTTAAGCGCATCCAACAGATCCGCGCGGTGCACAAAGTAATAGGCCTGGCCAGGAGCCAAACGCTGTAAATCCAAACGGGCAACCTCGCCGGATCGCTGGTAATCGCGCAAAGAAACGGCGTTGGCGCGCAATGCGCCACGATTGATCAACTCAGGCTCAAGCCCCAAAGCGCGCAAGACGCAAAGGCCATTAGGGCTAACTTGTAACCCCGCGCCGACCTCGCCCAGCATGGGGGCTTGCTCCAGTACGGTCACAGACGCGCCCATGCGCCCCAACACAGCGGCAGAGGCCATACCGGCGATACCGCCACCAATCACAATCGCACTGCGTATCATTTGAAGCCCCTAAACACGAAAAAGGCGCAAGGGACTTGCCCTACGCGCCTTTAACTTAAATTCTTATCAGCGACGATCAATCGTCACGATGAACCTTTTCGCGACGCTCGTGGCGTTCTTGCGCCTCAAGGCTCATTGTCGCGATCGGACGTGCATCCAGACGCTTCAATGAAATTGGTTCGCCCGTAACTGAGCAATATCCGAATTCATCTTCGTCGATCCGACGAAGCGCTGCATCAATCTTGGAAACCAGTTTGCGCTGGCGGTCACGTGTACGCAGTTCAAGCGCGCGATCTGTCTCTTCAGACGCACGGTCGTTTACATCTGGAATATTACGTGTCCCATCTTGCAATGCTTCGATGGTGTCACGGGTTCCAGCCTGCAACTCGTCTTTCCAGTTGTTCAGCTTGCGGCGGAAATATTCCACCTGAAGATCGTTCATGAATGGTTCGTCGTCGGCTGGACGATAATCGTCTGGTAGAAACACTTCCTGTTTCATCTTATTCCCCTCCGTTTGGCTTAGGTCGTTCATGCACTTTTCCGCATCATGCATAAACATTGCCATCTTCCGCAGCGTCTAACGCAGCGCCTCGTTATTGTCACTACACAATTCTACGTAGATATGTCTAAAACGAACTAGAGCTAATAATTACGCGAGAACGGAGATTGTTATGAAATTTCAAGGCACCGAAAGCTATGTTGCAACAGATGACCTAACAATCGCGGTGAATGCAGCTGTAACATTAGAACGGCCACTACTCGTTAAGGGTGAACCTGGCACGGGAAAAACAGAACTTGCGAAGCAAATTGCGTCCTCGTTGGGCCTGCGTATGATCGAATGGAACATCAAATCGACCACTCGCGCGCAGCAAGGGCTGTATGAATACGATGCGGTTTCTCGCTTGCGCGACAGTCAGTTGGGCGAAGAAAAGGTCCACGATGTCGCCAACTATATCCGCAAAGGTAAACTTTGGGAGGCCTTTGAAGCTGGAGAAAAGGTAGTGCTGTTGATTGATGAGATCGACAAAGCAGATATCGAATTCCCGAATGACCTACTTCAAGAGCTCGATAAGATGGAATTCTTTGTCTACGAAACTGGTAAAACGGTCAAAGCGGTGAACCGCCCTATCGTAATTATCACGTCAAACAATGAAAAAGAACTGCCAGACGCGTTTCTACGCCGTTGCTTCTTTCACTACATCCGCTTTCCCGACATGGAAACCATGCGTGCGATCGTTGAAGTGCATCACCCTGGCATCAAAGAGCAATTATTAACGACCGCCCTCACCCAGTTTTTCGATATTCGTGAACAAGCTGGTTTAAAAAAGAAACCATCAACCTCTGAAGTGTTAGATTGGTTAAAGTTGTTGTTGGCAGAGGACATGACGGCCGAGGACCTGAAGTCTGGTACCGCCGCATTGCCTAAATTGCACGGCGCGTTGTTGAAGAACGAACAAGACGTGCACTTGTTTGAGCGCCTCGCCTTTATGGCACGCGGCCAACGCTAAAAGACTGCCGGACGCCTGAGCACCAGAAGCAGGCGACCGGCACCGATTGAGATCAATACCTCTAATCCTAAAATATCATTTTTAGTTTTGGTTTTTTTGTTCAATTGAGGCAATTGCCTTATTGCTGCCTTATTTGGCATTCTCCACAATACTCTGAAATTCACCTATTTTACAGGGACTTAAGTCAACACCCCTACTGCCACATTTGAGCCACACCTACCCCCAAATGGAAGTGCCTGCCACAAACTTGCCTTAATTGCTCCCTAAGAAGGTCGGGTTGAGAGGCGATAAGATCTCCAACACGGGCTATTGAGTAGGCAGGCAGTAACAAATGACCAGTAATACCGCACTTGAAGTGCGTCCATTGCAGGAGTCTGATCGGGACGATTGGACGGCCCTTTGGACTGCTTATCTCGACTTTTATGGAACGTCTGTTCCTGCTGACACTTTTGCCACCTACTTTGATCGCCTTTTGGGGGCTGACCCTCAAGACTTCAACGGACTAGTTGCCGTGATCGATGGTAAGTTGGTCGGCCTGACCCACTATTTGTATCACCGCCACGGCTGGAAAGTCGAAAACGTTTGCTACCTTCAAGATCTCTATGCTGACCCATCTGTACGCGGTATGGGTGTAGGTCGCGCATTGATCGAGGCGGTTTACGCAGCTGCTGACGCCAATGGTACGCCTTCTGTTTACTGGCTGACACAAGAAGAAAATACTGAGGCGCGCAAACTTTATGATCGCGTCGCTCAGGTGACCGACTTTATTAAGTACGGGAGGGTTGCAGCATGAACCGCATGCGCCGCATGATCCTGCCGTTGGCTTTGATGCTGAACGCTTGTGTGCCGGTAACGCCGTCTGACACAGCGTCACGCGGAGCTATTGTTGATAGTACATTCCCACCGATGAAAACATTTGGGGCCCCGCGCCCTTCTCGTCCTGTGAAATCCAACAATGATCTTGCTCTAGATTTCATCGAACTGTCATTTCGCCTTGAAAGCGGGCGTGACCTGCCTGTTTTCACACGCTTTGAGCAACCGATTACGGTTCGTGTCACAGGTGCGCCGCCTTCCAGCTTGGGCTCTGATTTGACAAAGCTGTTGCACCGCATGCGGACAGAAGCCGACATCAAGATCAGCCAAACATCTGCCAATGCACCTGCAAACGTAACAATCCAAGCGGTCAGCCGTGCGGAAATTCGCCGCGCATTGCCTCATGCAGCGTGTTTTGTTGTCCCAAACATCTCGAGTATCGATGAATACCGCAGTGCTCGTCGCACAGCTAAGACAAACTGGGCAAACCTTAAAAAGCGCGAGCAATTGGCAATTTTCTTGCCAAATGACGCAAGCCCACAAGAGGTCCGCGATTGCCTGCACGAGGAACTGGCGCAAGCTATCGGTCCATTGAATGATCTGTATCGCCTGCCCGATAGCGTTTTCAACGATGACAACGTGCACACGGTGCTGACAGGCTTCGACATGATGATGCTGAAGGCATATTATTCGCCTGAACTGCGCAGTGGTATGACACGCGGCCAAGTGTCTCAAGCACTCCCTCAAATTCTCAATCGTATTAACCCAGCCGGAAACGGCCGCGCCG
>JAGSGK010000093.1 GCA_023955215.1 Paracoccaceae bacterium | reverse complement strand
GTGAATGGAGAAAAGGCCGCTGTCGAGAAATTCATCGATGCAAACAAACAGCACATCTCGCTCGATAATGATGGTGACGTTGTCTACCTGACCCGCCTGCAATGGGACATTGACCGCGTAGAGCGTGACTATCCAGATATACGCTTAACAGCGACCAAGGAGATGATGGTTTAACCCAACGGGTTGATCTTTCCGGTGTGCATGGCATGGTAAGGCATGGGGTGGGTAAACTATCCTCGCCTGACGTATTCAACGAGGGAAGCTGCAAATGACACGTTGGGGAATAGTGGCGACTATCTTGGCACCCACATTGGATGTCCTACGCTTTGCAGCATACCATTTGGATGCAGGTGCTCACCGCCTTTTCATCTATCTGGATGACCCTGAATCTAACGCATATGCTTCACTCAAAGCACACCCAAAAATCCGTGTTCATCAATGCAACGACGCACATTGGAAGAAATTGGGCGAAAGGCGACCAGTCAAACATCAGGTTCGTCAAAGTCAAAACGCGACCCACGCTTATAACCGCAAAACTGATGTCGATTGGCTGATCCACATCGATGTTGATGAATTCATCGTTTCACAAGCAGATATCGGCACCACACTTAACAAACTGGACGAGCAGACGCTTTGCGCAAGATTGCGACCCATGGAGCAGTTGGTCGGGGATGGTCAGACCTTTAAGGGCTTTATCCCAAACGGCCCTTCCCGCAATGCGATAGTCACAGACATCTATCCAGAGTTTGGGGAATATATAAAAGGTGGGTTCCTTAGCCACGTCGCAGGCAAAGTATTTCTTCGCACAGGTCTTGAGGGCGTAAACATACGCATTCACAACATCTTTCAAGGAGAAGTCACCAATCCCCAACAGGTCAAGCTGCCAACGATGGATTTGGCACATTGCCATGCCAAACCTTGGGAAGACTGGCTGGAATCATTTAGATACCGCCTTAACCACGGATCCTACCGCGCTGAACTCTCGGCTGCAAAAAAGGATGGTTTGTCTCTCAATGCCCTACTCACTTCACTCGAGGCCTCGGACGGGGAAGCTGGGCTAAGACGGTTTTATGATGAAGTGGCAGTAGACACGCCTGCCCTCCAAGATCGATTAAAGGGCCACAATCTACTGCGCAAAATAAATCTAGACTTAGATGCAAAATTGGCGCGGCACTTTCCTGACTTCACCTGAGCGTTTGACCCGAAGGCTGCTTCTTGGTATGCCCCGCCGAGTGTCGCGACGATTGGGTCGCCCCTAGGGCCATGAGGGCCGACATAAATTGCTGCAGCGGGCGACGATATTGTCCGCAACATTCGGACATACATGACAAAATTTTCTGATCTGAACCTCGCTCCTAAGGTACTCAAGGCCGTTGTTGAAGCTGGATACGAAAGCCCAACACCCATCCAAGCCGGTGCGATTCCCCCTGCCCTTGAAGGACGTGACGTTCTGGGCATTGCCCAAACTGGTACCGGTAAGACGGCCAGCTTCACGTTGCCTCTAATCACGATGCTGGCCCGTGGCCGCGCGCGCGCCCGTATGCCCCGCAGCCTGGTACTTTGCCCAACACGCGAATTGGCCGCACAGGTTGCCGAAAACTTCGACACCTATGCCAAGCATGTAAAATTGACCAAGGCACTGCTAATCGGCGGCGTTTCGTTCAAGGAACAAGACACGCTGATAGACAAAGGCGTTGACGTTCTCATTGCGACACCAGGCCGTCTGCTTGACCATTTCGAACGTGGCAAATTGATTTTGAATGACGTGAAAGTCATGGTTGTTGATGAAGCTGACCGCATGCTGGATATGGGATTTATTCCTGATATCGAACGCATCTTTGGTCTGACACCATTCACGCGCCAAACTTTGTTCTTCTCTGCCACTATGGCACCAGAGATTGAGCGTATTACAAATACGTTCCTGTCAAACCCTGCACGTGTTGAAGTCGCGCGTCAGGCATCGGCTTCTGAGAACATCGAACAAAGCGTCGTTATGTTCAAAGCGTCTCGCAAAGAGCGCGAAGCGACTGAAAAACGTGATGTTTTGCGCAAATTGATCGACCTTGAGGGTGACAAATGTACTAATGCGATCATCTTCTGCAACCGGAAGGTTGATGTTGATACCGTAGCTAAGTCTTTGACAAAGCATGGTTATGATGCGGCCCCAATTCACGGTGATCTCGACCAGTCTCAACGCACTAAGACGCTTGAAAAGTTCCGCAGCGGTGGATTGCGCTTCTTGTGTGCGTCAGATGTTGCTGCACGTGGCTTGGATGTTCCATCCGTAAGCCACGTCTTTAATTTCGACGTTCCAAGCCACGCAGAAGACTATGTGCACCGTATTGGTCGCACAGGTCGCGCTGGTCGTGATGGTAAAGCGGTAATGATCTGCTCACCACGTGACGAAAAGAACTTTGAAGACGTCGAGCGGTTGCTTCAAAAAGAAATTCCACGTTTAGAAAACCCATTGGCAAAAAAGGCACCGGCTGAGAAATCAGCTGAACCTGCTAAGAAACGTACTCCTAAAAAAGTGGAAACAGCTAAAGACACCTCTGCCCCAAAAGAGGCGAAGGCAGACGCTGTTGAAACAGATGCGCCGCGCGAGGCGAAACCAAAACGCACGCGTAGCCGCACGCGCAAACCAGCTGAGACGGCACCTGTTGTGGACGCACCAGAAGTCGTAGTTACACAAGCACCTGTTAAAGATGTTGTGGTTGAGGCTGCATCGCCTGCTCCAGTTGCCCAACCAGTACCTGACGCAACACAAGCGCCGCCTGAGCCACAAAAATCGAACCGCACACGCGGTGGACGTGGACGCAATAACAACAACAATAACACAAATGATCGTAACAACGATCGTGGCGGACGTGTCCAAGGTTTGGGTGACCACACTCCAACCTTCATCGGCAAAAGCTTTGCAGAGCGGTATGAAGGCTAAGACAATCTAACACCGACCACAAATAGTGAAAAAGCCCCGGACCTTGGTTAAGGTCCGGGGCTTTTTTATTTGAATTCGATTAGCTGGATGAAGGGCTGCAATGCAGCCCCACTTCCCACAAAACGGTTTAGCTAAGACGGCTAACCACAATCGTAACTTCAGGTTTCTTGCCAACTTCATTCTGACCAGTCTGGCGAACGATCTTGCGCAAAGCTTCATTCAACTTTGCATCGTCTCGCAAAGTCTTTGCGTTTGCGCGGCCCAAGAACTGTGCAAGGTCAGCTTCCAGAACGTCCGTCAAAGCAGTATTAGACGTACCGGTTTCGGCCAAGCCCATAACTTCGCACCACGGATCACCCAATGGCTCGTCATCTTCGTCCATGATCAGCGTTACGATCACGTGGCCGTTTAGGGCCATTCGAATACGATCACGCACAACACCGTCAAGTGCGCCAATTTGAACAGAACCATCCAAATAAGTGCGACCAGTTTCGATATATTCCGCAACCTGTGGCTTATCGCCAGTCAGATCGATCATCATACCGTTCACGGCCAATACACCTGTAATGCCTTTTTCAGCGCCCAATTTCACGTGCTCACGCAAGTGACGGTGTTCACCGTGCATAGGGATCAAGATCTCGGGCTTAACAATGTCGTGCATCCGCTGGATATCAGGACGGTTTGCGTGGCCAGACACGTGGTAGTGACCAGAACTGTCATCGACCACATCAACGCCCTTTTCAGAGAAAGCGTTCATGATCTGAATAACGCCTTTTTCGTTGCCCGGGATAGTCTTGGACGAGAAGAGGAACGTATCGCCCTCTTTCATTGTAAGACCCATGTATTTGCCACGTGCAAGCTGTGCAGAGGCCGCGCGGCGTTCGCCTTGTGAACCAGTCACCAGCAACATCACCTTTTCGCGTGGCATTGCTTTTGCGTCATCAGGGCTAATAACTTTTGGGAAATCTTTCAGCACGCCCGTCTCGATCGATGCTTCGACCATACGGCGCATTGCACGACCCAAAAGGACGATAGAACGGCCTGCACGTTCGCCTGCTTCTGCCAGAGTTTTCACTCGTGCAACGTTTGATGCGAATGTTGTCGCTACAACCATACCAGTGGCAGCTGAAACCATTTTTTCAATCTCAGGACCAACAGTGATTTCAGATTGTCCAGCATTCGGTGAGAAAACGTTGGTACTGTCACAGACAAGAACCTTAACACCGTCTTTACAGACTTCGGCCCAAAGTTCTGGATCAAACGCTTCGCCAACGATCGGCGTCTCGTCCAATTTGAAATCGCCTGTGTGCACGATGCGTCCTGCTGGCGTGTCGATAACCAATGCACCGCTTTCTGGGATCGAGTGTGAGATTGGCAAAAAGCCAACCTTAAACGGTCCAAAATCGCGTTGTTCAGGCCAAGAGCCCATAACAGTTACTGCTTCATCCGGATGACCATATTCAGACATCTTGCGACGTGCGATGTTTGCCGTGAATGGGCGCGCATAGATTGGCGCTTCAAGACGCGAATACGTATGCGAAACTGCACCTACGTGGTCTTCATGGGCGTGTGTTACAAAAACCGCTTCAATACGGTCTTTGCGCTCTTCCAGCCAGCTTACGTCTGGTAGGATAAGGTCAACACCGGGGGAACCATCCATATCTGGGAAGGTCACACCAAGATCGATAACGATCAAGCGTTCTTCATTTGGTTTGCCGTAGCCATATACATAGGCGTTCATGCCGATTTCGCCTGCGCCACCGAGGGGCAGGTAGATTAAACGTTCACTGCTCATGAGATCAGTTATTTTCCTTGTTGTACCGATGAATCACGGTCAATCCGTGCATCGTTAAATCATCTTGAAAGTCGTCAAACAGGTTCTCTGCTTGCTGAAACAAGGGGGCCAGCCCCCCTGTAGAAATTACGCGCATGTCGCGGTGACGCTCCGCCTTAATGCGGGCACATATCTCACGGACTAGACCGACGTAACCCCAAAATACACCCGATTGCATACAGGCAACAGTATTGGTCCCAACCACAGCTTGGGGTTTAGAGATATCAACGTGCGGTAATGCGGCCGCCGCTTGGTGCAGAGCCTCAAGGCTAAGATTGACGCCCGGTGCGATGACACCCCCGACATAGGCGCCATCAGTATCAACCACGTCAAAGGTGGTGGCCGTACCAAAGTCGACCATGATCAAATCACCGCCATACAGGTCAAACCCAGCGACGGTGTTGACCAAACGGTCAGGCCCTACAGCTGTACCCGCGTCGACACGTACTTCGACTGGTAGCTTGCAATCAGATTTACCGACAACAATCGGACGCGTGTTAAAATAACGGTCAGACAGAACACGTAGATTAAACACCACCCGCGGCACAGTAGACGAAACGATTACATCTGTAATCTTCACGTCGATCTTCTGAAATTCCATGAGCGAGCTAAGCCAAACGTAATACTGATCAGCTGTACGCCGCCAATCCGTCGCAGTTCGCCACGTTCCGATGAATTGTTCACCGTCCCAGATTGAAAAAACAGTATTGGTATTGCCGCAGTCGATTGCCAGAAGCATAGCTTGGCTCCGCTATTTAGAAATATACGTCCGCCGCCGGAATGGCGATGCGGCCTTGGGATGTCTCTAGAACAAGTTGCCCTGTCTCGTCTACCTCGCGAAAGGTCCCCTGCCATTCCTCACGCGCTGTGCGCGCTGTAATAACTTCACCCAAGCGTGCCGCATGGATCATCCATGCCCTACGGATTGGAGCAAAGCCATAGGTTTGGAATTGATCTTCATAACGAGAAAAAGCGCTTGCTAACAGGTCCAGAAAATCCTCAACGGAAACCGTTACACCCAACTCGCCGCGCAAAGATACGGGGCGAACTGCGCCCTTTTCGACTTCACCTACGGTCGGTGCCGCGGCTAGGTTTACACCAATGCCGATGGCCAAATGGTTCATACCACCACTTTGCCCTGCACTTTCAAGAAGGATACCAGCAACCTTGCCGCCCCGCAGCAAAACATCATTTGGCCACTTTAGAGCAAAGGCATCCTCCTGCCCTGTCGCTGCGACAAACGCATCTCTAAGGGCAAGCGAGGCAATGAAAGAGCGCAATGCGGCATCCGCAGGTGGGCCAGAAACAGGAAGCAATAATGTAGCTGCGAAATTTCCCTTCGGCATCATCCACGCGCGTCCACGGCGGCCACGCGCTGCAGTTTGCTCGTGTGCCAATATCCATTCAGGGCCAGACAGTTGTGGCGCGATCCTCGTTGCTTCGCTTAGTGTGGAGTCAACAGAATCCAAAACGCGGCGGCCATAGTTATCTGGCCAACCGCTCATTTTGAATCATCTCTGATGTTGGTCTTAGTTAACAAGCGCCGCTGCCGCTGCGGTTGCCGCTGATTCAACACCAAACATGTTAATGATGCCAAGTACCATGACCGCAGCAGACGCCATCAAAAAGCCCCATAGGATCGTAGACTTGTTCGCATCCAAACCTTCAGCCTGCTCTTCACCAAAGTACATGAAAAAGACAATACGAAGGTAGTAGAACGCACCGATGACAGACGCGATCACACCAGCAATAGCCAACCATGCCAAACCTGCATCATAAGCAGCGCGCAAGACGTACAACTTACCGAAGAAGCCCAACATTGGTGGAACACCAGCCAGTGAAAACAGCAAGATCAACATAGCAAAAGCGCGACCAGGTTGTGCCTTTGCATACATGTTCAGTGACGATATGTCGGTGACCGGTTGGCCATCTTTTTCCATCGAAAGAATAAAGGCGAATGTGCCGATGTTCATAGCGACATAGATCGTCATGTAAACAAGCATCGCCTCGACGCCCAGTGCAGTACCCGCAGCCAGCCCCATCAAAGCATAACCCATGTGTGCAATGGATGAATACGCCATCAGGCGTTTGATGTTCGTTTGCCCAATTGCAGCCACTGCGCCCAAGAACATGGACAGCAAAGAAATTAACGCGATGACTTGCTGCCAATCGGGAACAGCGTTGCCAAAGGCATCATGCATGACACGCGCAAACAGCCCCATCGCAGCAACTTTAGGTGCTGTTGCGAAGAATGCTGTGATTGGTGTTGGGGCACCTTCGTAAACATCAGGGGTCCACATGTGGAATGGCACTGCAGAAACTTTGAAGGCCATACCTGAAATCACAAAGATCAGGCCAAACAACAAGCCAACTGAAACATCACCGTGAACCGCAGTTTGGATAATACCGGAAAACAGTGTTGTACCCGCATAGCCGTAAATCAACGATGCACCATAAAGCAGGATACCGGAGGACAATGCGCCAAGTACAAAATACTTAAGGCCAGCTTCAGTGGAACGTGCGCTATCGCGGCGCAAGGATGCGACAACATACAATGCCAATGACTGCAGCTCGAGGCCCATATACAGCGCCATAAGATCGCCGGCGCTGACCATCATCATCATGCCTACAACGCTAAGTGCGACTAAGATTGGGTATTCAAAACGCAACAAACCGCGTTTGCTCATATAGCCTTCGCCCATGATCAAAACTGCCGCTGTTGAAAGAAGAATAACGACTTTAGCAAAACGAGAGAAACCATCGTCGCTGAACATGCCGTTGAAGGCGACATTTGCCCCCTCGCCCGTTAGGCCAATCCATGCTGCAAGCGCAACCATGGCTGCACTGGTCAGCCAGACCAAAGTGGATGCAACCCCGTCTTTGCCCGTGTAAACGCCGCCGAGCAACGCAAAGATTGCAAACAGTGCAAGCAAAATTTCTGGCAGAATGATGTTCAGATCAGCGGACATAGGCCCCGTCCTTCTTATTGAGAGGCTGCTTGGGACACGGCATCTGCCGCGGCCAAGGCCGTCTCATAGTTTGTTACAAGTGCAGTCACCGAAGGACCAATGATATCAAGGACCAATGCAGGATAGACGCCCAAAAGGATCGTCATAACCACCAACGGTGCGAAGATGACACGCTCGCGTGTGCCCATGTCTATGATTGATTTCAGGCTTTCCTTGATCAAGTCGCCCATCACAACACGGCGGTACAACCACAGCGCATAAGCAGCTGAGAAGATAACTCCTGATGTTGCAACAGCAGCCACCCATGTGTTCACTTTGAACACAGCTACCAATGTAAGGAATTCACCTACAAACCCAGACGTGCCTGGCAGACCGACGTTGGCCATAGTGAAGAACATAAAGATCATCGCATAAGCAGGCATGCGGTTCACAAGACCACCATATGCATCAATCTCACGTGTGTGCATACGGTCGTAAATGACACCAACACACAAGAACAACGCGCCAGAGATGAAACCGTGGCTGATCATTTGGAAGATAGCGCCATCAATACCCTGCTGGTTCGCAGCAAAAATACCCATGGTTACAAAACCCATGTGTGCAACGGATGAATAGGCGATCAGCTTTTTCATGTCTTGCTGAACCAAAGCGACCAAAGAGGTGTACACAATCGCAATCGCAGACATCCACAACACCGTCGGTGCCAAAACGTCGGATCCAACTGGGAACATAGGCAGCGAAAATCGCAAGAAACCGTAACCACCCATTTTCAAAAGGATCGCGGCCAACACAACAGAACCTGCCGTTGGGGCCTGAACGTGGGCGTCAGGCAACCAAGTGTGTACAGGCCACATTGGCATCTTCACCGCGAAGGAGGCAAAGAAGGCCAAGAACATCAGGGTCTGCATCCCACCAACGATGTGAATACCTAGCAGATCAAATGATCCGTACGAGAATTCATGCACCAAAAGCTTTGCAATGTCAGTTGTGCCAGCGTCTGCAAACATGGCGACCATTGCGATCAACATCAAAACAGAACCAAGGAAGGTATAAAGGAAGAACTTGAAGCTTGCGTAGATGCGGTTTGCACCACCCCAGATACCAATGATCAAGAACATTGGTATCAGGCCTGCTTCAAAGAAGACGTAGAACAACACCAGATCCAAGGCCATAAAGACGCCCAGCATCAGTGTTTCTAACATCAAAAATGCAATCATGTATTCTTTGACGCGTGTTTCGACGTTCCAAGATGCGGCAATAACCAAAGGCATCATGAAAGTCGCCAACATTACAAACAGGATGCTGATACCATCGACGCCCATTTTGTACTGTAGGCCCATCAACCATGTAGTTTCTTCAACCATTTGGAAGTCGGTGTTGTTTCTGTCAAAGCCCGCCAAAATGAACAAAGAGACGACAAAGGTCGCACTGGTTGCAAATAGGGCAATCCACTTTGCATTCTTACGGGCGGCTTCATCATCGCCACGCAGGAACACAGCCATAATTAGCGCTGCAACTGCTGGGATGAATGTGACGATGGAAAGAAGGTTATCCATTAGTGTGCTCCTCCGCTCATCGTCATCCATGTAACAAGGACCGCGATCCCGATCACCATGGCAAAGGCGTAAGTAAAGATATAGCCGGACTGCGCGCGCCCTGCGAGTTTGGTAAAGAATGGAATGATACCCATCGCAACACCGTTCAATGTTCCGTCGATCACCTGACCATCGCCACGTTTCCACAAGAAACGACCCAATGCTTTTGCAGGGTTAACGAACAAGAAGTCATACAGTTCGTCGATGTACCATTTGTTCTTAAGGAACAGATAAAGAGGCCGCTGGTTTTCAGCCAAACGTGCAGGCAGTGTCGGGTTCCAAATGTAGAACCACATAGCCATCAAGAAACCACCAAGCATTGCGATAAACGGTGATGCCTTAACCCACTTTGGAACTGCGTGTGCATCTTCCAAGACGTGGTTGTCAGGTGCGATATAAAGCGCGCCTTCACCCGGTTTGCCTGTAAACACGTAGTGATGTTTGGCTTTCTTGCCATCATCTTTCGCATGGTCATCAGCTTTTGCCTCACCGTGATCATCATCAGCTTTTGCCTCACCGTGATCATCATCAGTTTTAGTCTCACCGTGATCGTCACCGTGCGCACCCTCTTCAGCATATGGAATGCCATAGAACGTTGCGACTTGATCAGCGTGACCAAAGAACGGTTTAAACCAAAGCATACCAGCAAATATCGCACCAAGGCTAAGAACGCCTAGTGGGATCAGCATAACCATCGGGCTTTCGTGCGCGTGATCATGGGTGTGCTTGTCGCCGCGTGCTTCGCC
>JAGSGK010000059.1 GCA_023955215.1 Paracoccaceae bacterium | reverse complement strand
GAAAGCTGCCTGGAATGTGGCCACGTTGGCGCTCACGAATGTCACGAATATCCACGACGATCACTGACGGGTCATCCAACATTGCAATTAAGTCTGGTGTCTCAATTTCTTTGATACGTGCGCGCGCAGAAGCAACCATATCAGCCGATGACATTTTCAATTTAGGCATTCATTGGTCTTTCAAAGAGAGTATTGTCTAAACGATGGCATGGGGCTGACCAAACGGCAAGTTTCTAACTCGCGGCTTGCAGTATTCCCTCAACATCCAGAAATGTCTCAACGTGATCGGCCAAGTCATCCAGCGCCTGCTCAACACCTGAACTGTAACTGCCCGACGCAGTCACACCCAAACTATTTAGAAATGCACCGCGCCACGCATCATTGCTGAACATCCCATGCAGGTAACTGCCCATGACGCGCCCGTCACTCGATTGTGCACCCTCGGGTTGACCGTCAACATGCGCAAAAGGACGCGCGTTATCAGGTCCCTCAGTTCGCCCGATGTGGATCTCATATCCCTCAAACGGCAACTCTGTATCAACGTGCATAGCATGCACAGAAGTTAAACGTTTATCGCCCGTCATCTGCGTGACAACATCCAACAGACCAAGGCCAGCGCTGTCCCCTGCAGTCCCCTCTATCCCGTCAGGGTCACTGATCACTTGGCCCAGCATTTGGTAACCGCCACAAATGCCCAACACATGACCGCCGCGCCGATGGTGCGCGGCCAAATCCACATCCCAGCCTTGCGCGCGCAGGTAGGCAAGATCGCCACGGGTTGATTTACTGCCCGGTACGATAACCAGATCAGCGTCACCAGGAAGGACTTCGCCAGCCTTCAACATCACAAGCGATATATTTGGCTCTTGGGCCAATGGGTCCATATCATCAAAGTTCGCAATCCGAGACAGGGTCAAACAAACCACTTTGAATGTGCCGTCCTGCGGACCTGATGAAATATCAAGCGCATCTTCGGCAGGTAGACGCCAAGCATCCTTGAACCACGGCACAACTCCAAAACCACGCCAACCCGTGTGATCGCTAATCATTTCGTATCCGTCATCAAACAGGCTGGGGTCACCGCGAAACTTGTTGATCATGAAACCAACGACACGGCCATTGTCATCCGAATCCATGACCGCTTGTGTGCCGACAACTTGGGCGATCACACCCCCCCGATCAATATCTCCACACAAGATCACAGGTACATTCGCCGCTTCAGCAAAACCCATATTGGCAATATCACCTACCCTTAGGTTGATTTCGGCCGGACTGCCCGCGCCTTCGACAATGACCAGATCATATTGGGATTTCAGGCGCTTAAAACTCTCTAAAACCGAGACCATAAGTGTTGGTTTCAACTTCGCATATTCACGCGCTTTGACAGTCGCAATGCGCCGACCCTGAACGACAACTTGGGAGCCAACCTCGGACTCTGGCTTTAATAAAACGGGATTCATATCTGTGTGTGGCAAAACCCCACAAGCCAAAGCCTGCAAGGCCTGTGCGCGTCCAATTTCGCCTCCATCCATAGTCACAGCGGCGTTGTTCGACATGTTCTGCGGCTTGAACGGCGCAACAGCTAAACCACGTCTTTTAGCAGCACGACACAGGCCTGCTACAAGCATCGATTTCCCAACATTTGAGCCAGTACCTTGGATCATTATTGACTTCATTTTATTCCCGTTCGTTAGTCATTGGGTCAGCGCTTACCCTTGTATCAGGTTAACGCTTACCCATTTCAACCTGTTTTAGAAAAACGGTTTTTAAGGTAAAAAAATACATTAATGTATATGTAAACAAACAAAAATATGTTACCTTATTTCTTGATTACTTAAGTAGGAGTGGAGAATGAACATTAACATACCCAACGTTTTCACCAAAGTCGTCACTGCAGCTTTGCTAGGATCAGCGGCCATTGTCGCCGCATCCTTTTTCATCACTGCACTTTCCTCTGTCAGCGCCATATATGGTTACGATCACCACTTCCAAGATCCGACTCGCCTGGTCATCGCTGGCGGCATTGCTGTCGTTACCTCTCTCGTAGCTTCCTTCGCCTGAAGCCCGAACTGACAGCACTCAACAACATCGAATAATTGGCTAATTTGGTATAATTTACAATGCCGAGGATGCGATGCCAGCAAGATTGAAATGCGGACATCGCTTGCTGCAATCATTGCTAGTTTATGCTTTAAAACTCAACGCCCTTTTGTGCCTTGATCCCATCACGGAAAGGATGCTTCACGTTGCCCATTTCCGTGACCATATCCGCGGCTTCGATCAACTCTTCTTTCGCGTTTCGTCCCGTCAAAACAACGTGGGTCATGAATGGTTTTTCGGTCTGCAAGAACTCGACGACTTCATCAATGTCCAAATAGTCATTGCGCAACGCGATATTGATCTCGTCCAGCAGCACGAAATCAATCTTTGGGTCCAGAATCACTTCCTTGGCCTTTTCCCATCCCGCACGCGCCGCTGCGATGTCACGTTCGCGGTCTTGGGTTTCCCATGTGAAACCCTCACCAGAGACAATAAATTTGCACTCATCCGCAAAGCGTTCCGTTAGAAATGTACGCTCACCAGTTGCCCAGTTTCCCTTGATAAACTGCACAACGGCACAGGGCATTTCATGCGCGATGCAACGCATTATCATACCAAAACCACTGGATGATTTGCCTTTGCCTGGCCCAGTGTGAACAACGATCAGACCTTTCTCTTCGGTCTTGGTCTCCATCATGCGATCACGGGCCGCTTTGATCTTTTTCATTTTCTCGGTGTGGCGTGTGTTTTCGTCGGTCATGTGTGGCTCCGCAAATGCTTGACAATATGGGGGGACGGGCGCAAACCAATCCTTGCTGGTGCCTGTGTTAAATCAGGTGAAAAGGGAATGCGATACGGGAAATGTTTTCCCCGAAACGCAGCCGCCCCCGCGACCGTGACCGGAGAGGTTGCCCAACACCACTGATCGCAAGATCGGGAAGGTCGGGCAGACCGCGAGAGAAATCTCAGATCCGCAAGCCGGGAGACCTGCCAGCATCGACGTTATGTGAACCGGACGGGGTGTTCCGGGCATGCGGGTCCCCATGCGCGGGGTTTCGGATGGCCCTACTCTTTCCCTCTAAATTTGAGGCCAAAAGAATGACTGATACAAGTATTTTAGAACCCGTTGAATTGCTGGTCTGTACGACTTGCAAGATGGGCCAAGCTATTGAAGACGACGCTCTGCGCCCTGGCAATCTGCTACACAAAGCCATGTTAGAACAAGATTTGCCGGAACACGTGACAGTACGTGCCGTTGAATGTTTCACAAACTGCCAAGGCGGCTGCAACATCATGATGCGCGGCGGAAATCGCTATGCTTATGTTTATGGTAACCTAGACCCAGAAACGCAGGTCGAAATCATCACAGATGGCGTTACCCGCTACTACAATGCCGCTGACGGGTTTGTGCCTTGGCGCGAACGCCCTGAACACTTCCGCAAGAACTGCGTTGCCCGAATCCCACCACTTAATTTGCCACAGGATGCTGCCAAATGAGCGATCTAGCCAAACTTCCCGTCACCGTAATCACTGGTTTCTTGGGTGCGGGTAAAACCACCCTCATCCGTCACCTTATTCAAAACCCACAGGGCAAACGGTTGGCAGTGGTCGTCAACGAATTTGGCGATGTCGGTGTCGACGGTGAAATCCTGAAATCCTGCGCGATCCCTGATTGCCCAGCCGAAAACATCATGGAGCTGTCCGACGGTTGCATCTGCTGCACCGTGGCTGACGATTTCATCCCGACGATTGAAGCGTTGATGGCGCTAGAGCCACGCCCCGATCACATCCTGATTGAGACATCAGGCTTGGCCCTGCCAAAGCCATTGTTGAAAGCCTTCAATTGGCCTGACATCCGCTCGAAAATCACCGTCGACGGTGTGATCGCCTTGGCCGATGCCGAAGCTGTGGCTGATGGCCGTTTCGCCCCCAACGTCGCGGCAGTAGACGCCCAGCGCGAGGCAGACGATTCACTGGATCACGAGACCCCATTGTCCGAAGTGTTCGAGGATCAAATCAGCTGCGCTGACATCATTCTGTTGACCAAGACTGATCTTGCTGGTGCCGATGGCATCGCAAAAGCCCGCGCTGCAATCGAAGCTGAATCGCCGCGTCCAATTCCAATCGTTGAAATCTCTGAAGGCGTTGTTGATCCCCGCGTGATCCTTGGTCTAGCGGCAGCCGCCGAAGACGACATGGACGCACGACCATCACACCACGATGGGCATGATGATCACGAACACGATGATTTTGAATCTATCGTGGTCGACATCCCTGAAATCGCAGATCCTGCAGACTTGGTCGCACGCATTGAAGCCATGGCCAAGGATCAGAACATCCTACGCGTCAAAGGATATGCCGCGGTCAAAGGCAAACCAATGCGCCTTTTGGTGCAAGCCGTTGGTGCCCGCGTGCGTCAGCAATACGACCAACCATGGGGCACAACAGAGCGCCGCGGTCGTCTGGTTGTAATTGCTGAACATGACCACGTGAACCCTGACGCAATCCGCGCAGCGCTTGTCGACTAAGCTGACATGCACGTCGTCTTTCGCGAAAGCCACGGGTTAGAGGAATCGGAAACCCCATTTGATCTGCAGCAATCGCCTGCGGATCTTGTGGTGTTGTCCTTCTCCGACAGTGACCTTGGTGCCTTCGCGGCTGGCTGGCATCGTGGGGATGGCAAACTGCCAGCCCTACGCCTTGCCAATTTGACAGCTCTAAAACATCCGCTGTCCGTTGATACCTATGTCGAACAAACCCTTGAGGGCGCAAAAGGTATCCTAATCCGTTTGATCGGCGGGTACGCCTACTGGTCATATGGCCTGCAACAAGTTGAAGCCTTGTGTCGTGCAAAGAGCATTGCTTTGGCCGTGCTCCCTGCGGATGGCCGAACAGATACACGGCTTGATGAGGTCTCAACTCTTCCTGTCTCAACCCTGCGCCGCCTATCCCACCTGTGTGATCAAGGTGGTGAAGTAGCGGCCCAAGCAGCCCTTGCGCAATTGTCCCTTGCTGCTGGTCTTTATGCGGGTCCGGTGCGCGGTGCAAAAGGCGTACCTAGCGTTGGGGCATGGACACCGGAACACGGTGTAACCTGTCCTGTTGCCGCCTTTGCCCCAGACAGCGAAAACCCCCGCGTCCTCATCAGTTTTTATCGCGCCTATCTCACTTCTGCGGATATGGCTCCCATCACAGCCTTGTTCGAAAGCCTTAGGGCAAAGGGCTGCGATGTCGTCGCGCTGTTTGCACCATCTCTAAAGGCACCAGACGCCGCCACTTGGCTGCGCCGACAAACCCTCGCGCTAAAGCCTGATGCGATTATCAACGCCACTTCGTTTTCCGGCAAAGGAGCTGACGGCACCTCTCCTTTAGACGCGGCGGGCGTTCCGGTTTTCCAAGTTGCCCTTTCCACGTCGCGGCGCAAAGCCTGGAATGAAGAAGAACGCGGGCTTTCTCCAACAGACCTCGCCATGCACGTTGTCCTACCAGAAGTAGACGGCCGCATTTTTTCGGGCGTCACCTCTTTTAAAGAGCCGCGCAAAAAAGACCACGACCTGCAATTTGCCCGTTTTGCCCACCGTGTTGAACCCCCACGGATTGAGGCAATCACGAAACGTGTCATCCGGTGGATTACACTTGGGCAAAACAACAACGCCGATCTGACACCCGCAATCGTCCTCTCCACCTATCCAGGCAAAGACTGGCAAATGGCGCACGCCGTTGGGTTGGATGCCATAGCTTCAACCGATGCCATTCTCGATGACCTAAACGATGCTGGGTGGGCGACCCAAAGTGCTGCGCCACTTGAAGCCAGCCTTGGGACAGAAACCATCGCATGGTATCTGGCCGATTATCAGGCAGCGCTGCAAACGTTGCCGCAAACATTGCAAGACGACCTATCAAACGCATGGGGCAACCCCTCTGACGATCCGGCGTTTCGCGATGGTGCGCTACACTTTTCCGCCACCCGCAGGGGCGCGGCGCTGATCGCGTTGCAGCCAGAACGAGGCGAGCGCGATGTACGTGATGACGATTACCACGACCTCGCCCGTGTTCCACGCCATGGCTATGTCGCGTTTTATCTTTGGCTGCGCCATACGATCAAAGCCGATGCGCTGATCCACGTCGGTGCCCATGGCACATTAGAATGGCTACCCGGCAAATCAGTTGCCTTGTCAGATGAATGCTGGCCCGAAGCTTTGGTTACTGATCTGCCAGTCATCTATCCGTTCATCGTTAATGACCCCGGCGAAGCTGCCCAAGCAAAGCGGCGCATTGGCGCTGTCACCTTGGGGCACATCCCACCACCGATGAAGGACAGTAAAACCCCTGACCAGTTTTTGCGACTTGAAATCCTGCTAGATGAATTTTCGAACGCCGACGGATTAGACCCCCGCCGCCGCGACCGCTTGCAAGCTGACATTCGTTCAGAGGCCCAAGCCATCGGCGTTGAGGCTGATCTGGGCCTAGACACGGCCACCTCTACCGCAGAGGCGCTAACTCGCATCGATCGCTTTGTCTGCGACATCAAAGAAAGCCAGTTTGGTGACGGCCTGCATATCTATGGCCGCGCACCCGTTGTCTCAGGCACCTTTGATGCAACGCAATCTGCACAAGGCGAACAAACCGGACTGATTGATGCCCTTGCTGGCAAACGGATCGACGCGGGACCATCGGGATCGCCATATCGTGGCCGCACCGATGTACTCCCCACAGGGCGCAATTTATTTACGACCGATCCGCGATCAGTACCAACACGTTCTGCATATACCCAAGGCGTCAAACTGGCTGAAGAACTGGTGCGCCGTCACCTGCAGGAAGAAGGCGATTGGCCCAAAGGATTGATCGTCGACCTGTGGGGGTCCGCCACCATGCGTACCGCTGGCGAAGAATTTGCGATGGCGTTACATCTACTAGGTGTGAAACCCGTTTGGGATGAAGGATCGGAACGGGTTTCTGGAATCGAAATTATACCGATCACTGAACTGGAACGCCCACGCCTTGATGTCACCCTGCGCGTTTCTGGCCTGTTTCGCGATGTGTTCCCAACCCTCTCAGCCTTATTTTCCCAAGCCATCCGCGCCCTGTCCAAACGTGACGAAGCCGCCGACTGGAACCCATATGCTGGCAAAGACGCCGAAGATCGTGTATTTGGCCCGGCCCCTGCCAGCTATGGCCTTGGCATGGGTGCATTGGTGGAAACCTATGACGAGGAAAGCCGCGCTGCTGCAGGCGCTGCATGGCTAAAGGCCAGCTCATATGCACTGGACGGTCAAAACATCACACTGAACGCAGAGGGCATCAAAGCCCGTGTTGCGGCAGCTGACAGCTTTGTTCATCCACAGGACCTGCCTGAAACTGATCTGTTGCTTGCCGTTGATTACGCCACTCACGAGGCGGGTTTTGCGGCTGCAAAGACCGCAACGGGTGGCGGCGACATCAAGCTTTATCACCTAGACAACACCGTTGCAGGCAAACCCCGTGCACGCACCTTGTCCGAGGAAATCGCCCGTGTTGTCCACGCCCGCGCAGCCAATTCGGACTGGATTGCCGGTATGCAACGTCACGGTTTTCGCGGCGCTGCCGAAATCGCAGCAACCTTGGATCACATGGCTGCATTCGCACATCTGGCCCAAGTGGTCCCGGCCCATCTATTCGATCTTTATTATGACGCCACCCTTGGCGAAGACGGCGTTGTCTCATTCCTAGAAGACGCCAACCCCGAAGCCCTTGCAGCCATGCGTGATCGTTTCAACGCGCTACATGACGCTGGCTTATGGAACACGCGGCGCAATTCGATTGCCGCTGAATTGGAACGGTTGTCGTGAGTGGCCCCGAAATCAAAGGTTGGTGCCCCGGTGCCTTGCGCCCCATGCAATCTGGTGACGGGTTGATCACGCGGGTGCGGCCACGCTTGGGGCAACTCTCCAATACACAGGCGCTTGGGCTTTGCGACGCATCTGCGACCTTTGGCAACGGTATCATCGACCTCACCAATCGCGCTAACTTGCAACTGCGCGGGATCAAACCACACAATCATCAAGCGGTTGTTGATGCATTGCTTGCGCTCGACCTACTTGATGAAACCCCTGAACTCGAAGCGCGGCGCAACATCATCTGTGCTCCACTGCGATCAACGGATGGCCTGACGGCCCGCCTTGCGCTTGAGCTCACAGAACGCCTAGCTGAACTTCCAGAGTTACCCGGAAAATTCGGCTTTGCCATCGATGTCGATGGCCCACCCCAACTTAGCGATGCACCGGCCGATATTCGGATCGAAACAGGCCCCTCTGGATTGATCGTTCGCGCCGATGGCTCACCCCTTGGCATGCGTGTCACTACAGACACGGCAATTAACGACCTGATAAGCATCGCACGTTGGTTCGCACAAAACCGCGACAACGATATACGGCGCATGGCCGCACATCTTGGGTCAGTGCCTTTGCCCCTTCGTTTCGCGCGCGAAACCTCTCATAAGCCTGCGGCACAACTTGTGCCCGCACAACTGCCCCAAGGGCGCGTTTTTGGTGCACCATTTGGCAGCTTACCCACCACAGAATTACGCGCGTTATTGGCTTCAAACTCAACTTCAACACTGACGCTCACGCATTCACGCATGTTTCTTCTGAGCGGCCAATTAGACGCCGGAGAAACCAGCTTTATTACCACACCAGACGCACCTGAACTTGGCGTAGATGCCTGCCCCGGTGCACCAGCTTGCACGGCCACCCAACAAAGCACCCGAGCCATTGCACGTGCACTCACCCCACATCTTAAGGGTCGGTCATTGCACGTATCGGGCTGTACCAAAGGTTGTGCGCGACCGCGCAATGCTGATGTCGTGCTTGTAGGGCAGAACGGCGGCTTTGACCTTGTTTTGAACGGGGTTTCGTGGGATGTCCCAGTGCTGCAAGGGATCAAACCCGACTCTGTTATAGACGCCGTGATCAACGAATTAGGACGCCACTGATGCCATACACCTATGAGACCGATGGCGCGACCATCTACAAAGGCAGCTTTGCCACCATCAGGGCAGAAGCCGATTTGGCCCGTTTTGACGACAATCACGAAAGCATCGCAGTACGCATGATCCATGCAGCTGGCATGGTTGATCTAGCACAACATGTGCACTTTTCAGATACCTTCGGCCCAGCAGCCCGCGCCGCATTGAAAAATGGCGCGCCGATCCTGTGCGATGCCTACATGGTGTCCGAGGGTGTTACGCGCAAACGTCTGCCTGCAGACAATGAAGTGATCTGTACCCTGCGTGATCCACGGGTTCCTGACATGGCCAAAGAGATGTCCAATACGCGCTCCGCTGCGGCACTTGAATTGTGGCGTCCACACCTTGAGGGCGCATTGGTCGCTATTGGCAATGCTCCAACTGCGCTGTTCCATTTGTTGAACATGTTAGAAGACCCCGACTGCCCACGTCCCGCCGCTATCATCGGGTGCCCTGTTGGTTTCATCGGTGCCGCAGAAAGCAAAGAAGCGTTGCGCGAAGCCAACCCGTTACCATGGGCCATTGTTGAAGGCCGCTTGGGCGGATCCGCAATTACAGTGGCTGCGATCAATGCTATAGCGAGCCGTGTAGAATGAGTGCTGGTACAATATATGGCGTTGGCCTTGGCCCAGGTGATCCTGATTTATTAAGCGTGAAATCTGACCGTTTGGTGCGTAACGCCAAAAATGTTGCCTTTTTCCGCAAGGCAGGACGCAAAGGCCAATCAAGGCAGATTGCTGAATCTATGCTGCCCGAGGGCGTCATCGAATTCGCGATGGAATACCCAGTCACCACTGAAATTCCGCTGAGTGATCCGCGTTACAACGAAATCCTTGTTGCGTTCTACGAGGATTGCGCGACACACCTGCGTGCCCTCGCCCAATCTGGCGAAGACGTTGTTGTCTTGTGTGAAGGTGATCCGTTTTTCTACGGTTCGTTCATGCACATGTATGAACGCCTGAAAAATGATGTGCCTGTTGATGTGGTTCCTGCGATCACTGGTATGTCGGGCGCGTGGACGGCCACTGGTCATCCAATCACTTGGGGCGATGATGTTCTGACCGTTCTGATGGGCACCCTGCCCGAAGACGAATTGTCCCGCCGCATGGCAGACACAGACGCATTGGTCGTGATGAAAATTGGCCGCAACATCGCGAAAGTGCGCAGTGCACTGCGCACTGCTGGAAAATTCGATGACGCGTGGATTGTTGAGTTCGCAACGATGCCAAACCAAACCGTCAGCAAGCTAAGCGAAGCAGGTGAAAAAGTGACGCCTTACTTCTCAATCATCGTGGTTCACGGTCAGGGTCGCCGTCCATGAGCGGTAGCGTTGTCATAGCTGGTATTGGACCAGGTGATGATGATCTTGTCACGCCGCAAGTCACTGACGCCTTGGCCAAGGCGACCGACATTGTTGGCTACTTTCCCTATGTGGATCGCATTGCGCCGCGCGACGGTCTAACGCGCCACGGCAGCGACAACCGAGTTGAGATTGACCGCTCCCAACATGCACTGGAAATGGCACTTGAAGGGAAACATGTCGTCGTCGTTTCATCCGGTGACCCCGGTGTGTTTGCAATGGCTGCCGCTGTTTTTGAAGCGCTTGAAAACGGGCCTAAGGATTGGCTGAACATTGATATCAGCGTTCTGCCCGGCATCACTGCAATGTTGGCTGCATCTGCACGTGCCGGTGCGCCCCTTGGTCATGATTTCTGCGCCATCAATTTAAGTGACAATCTTAAACCATGGTCCATCATCGAAAAACGGTTGCGCCTAGCGGCCGAAGCCGATTTTGCTATGGCCTTTTATAACCCACGCAGCAAATCACGACCTGAAGGGTTTGAGCGCACACTTGAAATTCTCAAAGATGCCTGTGGCGATGATCGTCCCGTTATCTTCGCGCGTAACGTGTCGCGCCCTGATGAAACGATCAAGATTGTACCACTGTCACAAACCACACCGGACATGGCAGACATGCGCACGATGGTTTTGGTGGGCTCCAGCCAAACGCGCATTATCGAGCGCGAGATTGGCCCGATTGTTTACACACCAAGATCGCTTACCAAATGAGCCAGCCAGTCCAAAACCTCTTGTGCAGTTCCCACTTCTGGGCGTGCGGTGATGTGCGGACGGTCGATCATAATGATCGGAATATTCAAGGCGCGGGCCGCGTCAATTTTAGCACGTGCCCCATTGCCCCCGGCATTTTTAGCAACAACCAATTCGATCTTATGATCCCGCATCAAGGCCGTGTCGTTCTCGACACTAAAGGGCCCTTGATCAACGATGATACTACGGTTTGGCAATGGCACTTCGCCACTTGGGGCATCCACAAGGCGCAACAGGTATTGATGCTGCGGGCACGGTGCAAAGGCGTCCAAATGCATACGACCAATCGCCAACATCACTTTTTGCGCAGGTCCGCCGAGCGCGGCAACAGCACCATCAATGTCCGCAACATGTCGCCAATGATCGCCCGCTTGCGCAACCCATTTGGGTCGCGTCAAAGACAGCAATTGCGCATTCGTTTGCGCACATGCGGCAACCGCATTCATACTCATTTGGGCAGCGAACGGATGGGTCGCATCGACCACATGCGTGATAGCGTTTTCAGCAATGTATTTGACCAATCCTTCAACACCACCAAAACCACCAATGCGCGTCGGCAAAGGTTGGCGTTTGGGGCGTGCAACACGACCCGCGTAGGAAAACGTAGCGTTAATGCCAGCGTCATGCAGAACATGGGCCAAACCCGTGGCCTCTGTGGTGCCGCCAAGGATAAGCAGGTGATCTGTCATGTCTAATGTTCCTTGGTTGACCATTTTGGGCTTGGGCGAAGATGGACCAAATGCCATGACGCCTGCAAGCCTCAAGGCGCTTCAAAGTGCTGAATTCGTTATGGGGGCCGCACGCCACTTGTCACTGCTGCCTGTGGTTGATGCAGAGTTGATAACTTGGCCCGTTCCCTTTGCCGATGGTATTGCACAGCTTTTGGAGTTGCGAGGCAAACGCGTTGTCGCCTTGGCCTCTGGCGATCCGTTTTGGTTTGGTGCAGGCAGCGTTTTCGCCCGCCACTTACAGTCAGATGAATGGACTTCAATCGCAGGACCCGCAACCTTTTCACTGGCTGCGGCTCAGATGGGTTGGCCGTTAGAAAACACACTTTGCCTTGGACTACATGCCGCACCATTAACGCGCCTGCGCGCACATCTTTCCACAGGTCAGCGGTGTATCGCGCTTTTGCGCGATGGCGCGGCTGTGCAGGAGCTGAACAGTTACATTTCAGACAACGGTTTTGGCGACAGTGACCTGACAGTCCTTGAAGCCCTTGGTGGTCCACGCCAGCGCGTCACTGCGTTTGATCAACTCAGTGAGGCAGTTCAGCATCCAGTTTGTGTAGCGATTGATATCAAGGGCAGTGGTCCTGCTATCAGCAAAGCATCAGGCAAAGACGATGCGCT
>JAGSGK010000169.1 GCA_023955215.1 Paracoccaceae bacterium | reverse complement strand
CTTCTTCATAGGGCGGCATCACTGCCCAACCCGATGGCCCATCCAACTCAACCTCTGGCGCACGCAAATCATCCGCCAATGCAGCACCAAGGGCCTTTTCGAACCCCTGTTGCACTTGAAGGCGATCCAAAATTTGGCCACCCTCTGCGGTATCGCGTTCAACCAGTTTTGCCAGTGCGCCAGTTTCTGCGCGAAGGGCATTCATTTCGCCTTCGGCCTCAGAGCGTTCAGCACGCGCATCAGATTCACGCGATTGCGTTTCGGCGCGCGCTTGCTCGGCAGCGTTCAACGCGTTGTCAGCACGTTGCGCAGTTTCTTCGGCGCTCACAGATGACAACTGTGCGGCTTCAAAATCATCACCTGCTTTTTTCAAAGCAGCATGACTTTGCGCAACGGCTTCACGGGCTTTGCCCGCCTCTGCCTCTGACTTTTCTTCGGTCTTGCGATTGTCGTCTAACAGACGTTGCGCAGACCCGTGGCGCGCAGCCAAACGGGCAACGTCTTCGGTTTTTTGGCCCAATTCAGCTTCGCAAGCTTGCAACATTTGCGCAGCGTCACGCGCTCCTTCTGCGGCTTCTTCCAGACGGGACTCGTGCCCCTCATCGGCTTTGGTAAGTTCACGCGCTTCCCACTCAAGGCGCTCAATAGTTTCACCCGCATCGCGGTTCAAACCACCCTCGCGTTCAATATCGCGACCCAACTGTGCAATGCGGTTGGTTAGGGTTTGTATGACCTGCACCGCTTGGGCCTCTTGATCATCCAATGTATCGCGCTGAACGGTAAGTCGCTGCATGATCGCGGCTGCGATCGCCTCTTCCTCGCGCATCGGCGGCAATGCTGTTTCGGCAGTAGTGCGTGCTTTGATAGCGGTTTGAACCAATGCTTGCGCTTGGGCGGCTTCGGTCACACGTCCGCGCAGCGTTTCATCTGCAGTCGCACGCGCATCGTCCGCTTCACGCCAACGACGGTACAACAACATGCCTTCCGTGCGGCGTAATCCCTCACCAATCTCGCGGTACCGCGCCGCTTGGCGGGCTTGGCGCGCTAACTGCCCCAACTGGTTCGCAAGTTGTTCAATGACATCGTCCACCCGGGCCAGATTGGTCTCTGCACCTTTAAGCTTTAACTCCGCCTCATGACGGCGCTGATAAAGGCCGGAAATGCCAGCGGCTTCTTCCAAAATACGGCGACGGTTCTTTGGTTTCGCGTTGATCAGTTCGGCAATTTGCCCCTGACGGACCAATGCAGGGGAATGCGATCCGGTTGACGCATCTGCAAACAACATCTGTACATCACGCGCACGCACGTCTTTGCCGCCAGCTTTATAGGCACTGCCAACATCACGGGTAATACGGCGCACAATGTCCATCGTGTCAGAGTCATTGAACCCCGTAGGGGCCAAGCGTTCTGAGTTATCTATTTGCAAAGTAACTTCGGCAAAATTGCGCGCGGGGCGCGTTGCAGCACCAGCAAAGATCACGTCATCCATACCGCCACCGCGCATGGCTTTAGGCCGATTTTCACCCATGACCCAACGCAGCGCTTCTAGCAGATTGGATTTCCCACAGCCGTTCGGACCCACAACACCGGTCAAACCATCCGAGATGATCAAATCAGTAGGGTCTACAAAGCTCTTAAAGCCCGTCAGCTTCAGTTTGGAAAAGCGCAATTGTTGCCCTTATTGTGATTCCGCATGGAGTAATAACCTGAAGGTAAAGACGGGGTTGTGTCAATTACTACGCCTTTGAAACGCCTATTGTGTGGTAGTTATCCACAACTAATTGCCAAGCTGTCCGCTTTTGCAATCCAACTCTGCGACAATAACAGCCTGATCGCCCCCGAACCGCTTCACTTTGCACCCGCTGACTTGTTCAATCGCAACTGAGGCACGGCCCCCAATTGGGCCCATACGTGGCGCATATTGCATATTGGTGCGGATCGCCTCTGCCACGGTTCCCTTCACCCGCACATCAAGGGTTGATCCCTCAACCGTCACCGTAACCGGATCAATGCCACGAAACCCGATCGACGGCGTATTGCAAGCAGCCAAAGCGGTGCAAAAGATCATTAGGGCAACATAGCGCATCCACCGATTTTGCCCCTTCCATGTTTAACGAACCCTTAATCCGTAACAAAGAAATTGCCCCTCACCCACTTTGGTCATATAAAATTACCAATTGAGGAAAGTGCCCATGCCATTCACGACCGTACAATCTGAAAAACTATCCGGTGCCGTGGTGCGTCAGGTCGAGGAATTGATCCTGCGTGGGATCCTTAGACCCGGTGAGCGTTTGCCGTCAGAACGTGAATTGGCTGAACGCCTTGGCGTGTCACGCCCCTCGCTGCGCGATGCGATTGGAACGCTCCAAGACAGCGGATTGTTAATTGCGCGGGCTGGGGCTGGTGTGTTTGTCGCTGATGTTCTTGGCTCTGCCTTTGCCCCTGCCTTGACGCAACTTTTTGCACGCCATGACGAGGCGGTGTTTGATTACCTGTCCTTTCGCCGTGACATGGAAGGGATGGCCGCGGAACGTGCGGCGCGCCTGGGGTCTGATACCGATCTGAAAGTTGTTCAGACCGTATTTTCCAAAATGGAAACCGCAGATCCCAAACGAACAGCCGAAGACGAAGCCCAGCTTGATGCGCAATTCCACATGGCGATCATCGAAGCCAGCCATAACGTGGTGATGTTACACATGATGCGTTCGATGTACGAGCTGCTGCGCGAAGGCGTGTTCTATAACCGTCAGGTGATGTTCAACCAACGCACCACGCGCAACACGATGCTGGACCAGCACCGTGCAATAAACGACGCGCTACAGGCCCGTGATGGGGTCGCGGCCAAGGAAGCGGTGCACGCCCATATGGACTACATCGAGGTCAGCCTGCACGACCAGCAAAAGGCACAGCGCAACGAAATTGTCGCCCAACAACGGCTAGATCACGCAACTACAAATTCCTGATCCCACAATAGCAAAAGGCCCCAGCATCTCTGCCAGGGCCTTTTAAATAATAAGTAACTGCGACTTAGTTAGTGCAGTTTCGCATCCACTTGAGCGATCGCGTCATCAATCAACGAGCTGCCGTTTGCAGCTGTCATTTGTTTCGCAATCACGTCACGTGCCACTGCGATAGCAATGGTAACTGATTGGTCACGGACTTCTTTCACAGCAGAAGCTTCAGCAGAGGCAATTTGATCCTCAGCGGCAGCCAAGCGGCGTTCGATAGATTGTGCCAGATCAGCGCGGGCCTGTTCAGCCGCTGCGTTAGCTTCATCTTTAGCTGCTGCAACAATGCGGTCTGCTTGGGCCTGAACTTCTTTTTGCTTGCGCTCGTAGCTTGCCAACAAAGTTTGTGCTTCTTCACGCAATGTGCGGGCTTCGTCCAATTCGGACTGAATACCAACTGCGCGTTGATCCAACATACCGCCCAACATGGAAGGCACTTTGAAGTAGAACAAAACTGCGATGAAGCCGATAAAGCCAAGCGTCACAATGAAGTCTGTGTTTGCGAGCGAAAAGAATGGACCAGATGCCGCAAAAGCTGGGCTTGCGGCCAAGGTCGCAACAGCGCCTGTCAGGGTGATTTGTGTAAAACGCATCTCGATTACCCTTTCATCCGCGCGGTCACGGCGGCGGTGATGCTTTTCGCATCGGCCTTGCCACCCATGGCTGCAACGATTTCTTTTGCTGTGTCTTTGGCAACAACTTTTACGTTGTCCAAGGCACCAGCGCGAATTTCAGCAATGACCTTCTCACCCTCAGCTGCTTTCGCGGCAATCTTGGTGTCTGCAGTCGCAATAGCTTTGTCCAAGTCGGCTTGGATGCCGGCTTTGGTCTCTGCCACGATGCGGCCTGCTTCGGCGCGAGCATCGATAAGTGCTTTGTCATAGGCCGCTTCTGCTTCCTGTGCTTTGGCTTTCAAATCTTCCGCTGCGGCGATGTCATTTGTAATTGTCCCCTGACGTTCGGCCAAAACCGAAGCAATACGCGGCAAAGCCACGCGAGACAGAATAAGATAGATTACGACAAGGGTAATAACCAACCAGAAGATCTGGTTGCCCCATGTCGAAAAGTCCAGTTGTGGCATGCCGGGACCTGAGGCCTCTGCTGCACTTTGTGTATCGGTTGCCATCTTGGTCTCCGTTCAATCACCCAATTGGGCGGTCATTACATCGGGCGGGACATCGAAATGCACCGCCCGACCGTAAGGAACTTATTGCCTACGGTGTGTAAGCAATACTGTTGTTCAGTCTGTCTTAGACAGCGAACATCAGCAACAGAGCTACGAGGAATGAAAAGATCCCCAAAGCTTCTGCGAATGCGATACCGATAAACAGTGTCGCTGTTTGTGATGCTGCTGCAGATGGGTTGCGCAATGCGCCTGCCAAAAAGTTGCCTGCAACGTTACCAACACCGATAGCGGCTGCGCCGGAACCGATTGCTGCTAGACCTGCGCCGATGTGTGCTAGTTCACCTTCCATGTGAAATCTCCTTACGATTGGAAGTTAGATAGATAGACAAACGAATGTTTGCCGTTGTGAGTGATACTGTAGGGCGGGGTTTCCCCCGCCTAACCTTTGTTCCCCGGGCTTAGTGGCTCGGGTGAAGCGCATCTTTCAAGTAAACGCACGTCAGAATTGTGAAAACATATGCCTGAATGAATGAGACCAAGATCTCTAGGGCGTACATTGCGACGATGCCTGCGATTGCGATCGGGCTAACCACAGCGATTGCTGCGAAACCTGCGAACACTTTGATAACCGCGTGACCCGCCATGACGTTACCCGCCAAGCGAATAGAGTGGCTTACCGGACGTACGAAGTATGAGATAACTTCGATGATCGCCAGGATTGGGCGTAGGGCCAATGGTGCAGAAGACACCCAGAATAGACCCAAAAATTTCGTACCATTTTTGACAAAACCCAAAACAGTCACTGTCAAGAACACTGCCATCGCCAAGACAACCGTTACGGCAAAGTGGGATGTAGTAGTGAAGGACATTGGGATAAGGCCAAGGAAGTTGGCGCAAACGATAAACATGAACAATGTCATGATGTATGGGAAGTAAACGACGCCATCTTTGCCGGATACGTCTTCTACCATCTTGTAGACAAAGCCGTATGCCAATTCAGCGACTGACTGACCGCGTGAAGGAACAACGGAACGCTTAGTCGTGGTCAAAACCATCAGGCCGATCACTGCCAAAATCGCTAGACCCATCCACAACGCTGCGTTTGTTGGAGTGTACCAAGCAATTGGACCGCCAAATAGCGATTCAATGTTGAACTGATCCATTGGGTGGAATTCCAGCCCGCCAGTTTCTGCGCCTTGTGCTTCGCTTGCCATTTTCAGGCTCCCTCATCTTTGCGGGATAATCCCGCATCGTCATTCGCGGCCAATTCGGCCAATTGATCATTCTGCATCTCATGAGCACTGCGGATCATCGTTTTGACCCCGGCCACCAAACCCAGAACGGTGAAAATCAGCATAAAGATGGGAAGTGTCCCAAACAGGTAATCTAACCCGTATCCTATGCCAAAACCGATCCCAAGACCGGCCACCAACTCTATCACCATCCGCCACGCATGTTGCGCTTGGGAATAGTGCTCTTCCTTCTTGGGTCCAGGCTCTTGTGCCTGCTTCGCTGCGGCGATCTTGGCTTCAAGTTGCTGCATTTGCAGCTTTTGATCAGGATCGGTCACGGCGTTTTCCCCAATTGGAAATCTTGAGGGAGTGCTAATGGGGGGACGGGTCCGAGTCAACAGGGTCATCGAGGTTTCCAAAAACGGATCAAGACGCTGATTACATGCACAAAAATTAGTAAAGACGACCGCCTGCAATCATGTCGCAGGAAGCAGTTAACCAATTACAGGCAACTTTAGACATTCAACCATTTGGTTGACGATCCCTTTTGCCTTTGCCAAAGCATCCCTATGGCCAATTCTTTAGACACCATCTTTGCTGCTCTCGCTGATCCGACCCGTCGGGCGATCTTAAGCATGCTGCTAGAAGACGATATGGCCGTGACCGACGTAGCCGAACCATTCGAAATGTCATTGGCCGCAATCTCGAAACACCTGATGATCCTGACCCGCGCTGGCCTGATAGCGCAAGAAAAACGTGGACGGGTGAAATGGTGCAAACTGGAACCCGACGCGATGAAGAACGCCAGTGTCTGGATGCAGGGATTTGGGCAATTCGAACCCGTCAATCTGGATGCGTTCGAACGGTTCTTGGAAACCGAACTTGATACAGCACCTGAATAAGGTTGTTAGCCTTTAACCCTCATCACGCAAAAGCATAGCCAATGATACGATCGTCAAACCGATGCCGCCCAATATCCAGACCACAGGCACACCTTGGCCCAGCGCGATCTGCCAAAGGATAACCCAGCTGGGTGTTAGATAAGTATAAGCCATTACTTTAGCCGCAGGCAGGCGCATCGTCGCAAATTGCATCAATACAAAAGTCGCTGAACTCGCACAGATTGCGACATAGAAAATTGTTATCCAAACGATTGATGGCAATGCCGCCCAATCTGTCGCAATCAAATCACTCCGACTGTAAATTGTGATCAATAACCATCCCGCCAGCAAAACGCCCAAGGTAAAGACCAACGCGGG
>JAGSGK010000044.1 GCA_023955215.1 Paracoccaceae bacterium | reverse complement strand
ATTACTACCTTCGGCCTCACAACCGCACTCCAGCAACCTCCACCCCCGCCCACATCACTTGACCCAACGCCCAAACACAGGCTAAGCATCCCCTATGACAAACCGCGCGACCATTATTATTTGCTGCATTACCTGCTGAACCATTCCAGCGGGCCTTTCTGTCATTCCATCTTCAGACTAGAATTGTTATGCCCGCGCTGACTTGCGTAAGGACGTACACCATGACTGATATATATCTATACAACACCAAGACACGGACCAAGGGGCAGCAGTTCACGCCCATTGATGACCAAAACGTGCGGATGTATGTCTGTGGGCCAACGGTATATGACCGCGCCCACCTCGGGAACGCGCGTCCTGTGATTGTGTTTGATGTGCTCAACCGAATGCTGCGTCATGTGTATGGGGACAAACATGTCACCTATGTGCGCAACTTCACGGATGTGGATGACAAGATCAACGCACGCGCTGCTGAAAGCGGTCGTAGCATTGGCGATATCACGGATGAGACGATCCAGTGGTTCCTAGATGACATGGGGGCAGTAGGGGCGATTGAACCTGACCATATGCCACGTGCCACTGCCTACATCGCGCCTATGGTTGCTATGATCGAAGACCTGATTGCTAAGGGACACGCCTATGCGGCCGAAGGACACGTGTTGTTCTCTGTCTCTAGTTACGCAGAGTACGGCGCGCTCTCTGGTCGCTCTGTAGATGATATGATTGCGGGGGCACGGGTAGAGGTAGCCCCATACAAACGCGACCCTATGGATTTTGTCCTATGGAAGCCATCAGACGCTGATACGCCTGGTTGGGACAGCCCATGGGGCCGTGGACGTCCGGGTTGGCACATTGAATGCTCTGCCATGGCGCATGACCTACTGGGTGCACAGTTTGATATTCACGGTGGGGGGAATGACCTGACCTTCCCACACCACGAGAACGAGATAGCCCAGTCCAAATGCGCTGGGCACGATTTCGCGAACGTATGGCTGCACAATGAGATGCTACAGGTAGAGGGCAAGAAGATGTCCAAATCCCTAGGCAACTTCTTTACGGTCCGTGACCTGTTGGATCAGGGGGTATCGGGAGAGGTCATTCGCCTCGTGATGCTATCCACGCATTACCGCAAACCTATGGACTGGACAGAGACCAAACGTAAGGAAGCAGAGAAGACACTAAGCGATTGGATGTCTGTTCTGCAAAAGCACGGGTACTCTGCCAAGACAGTAGAGATGTTAAAGGCTGCTGGGGACTGGGCTGCGGATGCTGAACTAATGGGTGTTCTAGGTAATGACCTGAACACACCGGGCGCATTGGCACGTTTGCATGTTCTGTCTAAGGGCCGCACCGCCGAAGCCCTTGCACCGTTTGCGCATGGGCTTGAGACCTTGGGCCTTGTGTCTGATTGGAACGCGGCTGAAGCCTCTGCCTCTGACGGGGATGATCTAGAAGACTGGATTGCACCTGTGATTGATCGCTTACTTGTAGAGCGTAGCACGGCACGTGCCGATAAAAACTGGGGCGAGGCGGATCGCCTACGTGATTTGCTTAATGCTGCGGGTGTTCAAGTGACAGACATTGCGGGTGAAGCCAGCTGGGCCCAAGGTCCAGACTTTGACCCAAGCGTGTTGGAGGCTCTCAAATGAGCAAAGAACGCCTATACCTTTTCGACACCACCCTACGCGACGGGCAGCAAACCCAAGGCGTGCAGTTTTCAACCACTGAAAAGCTTCAGATCGCGCAGGCCCTTGATGCGCTGGGCGTAGATCATATCGAGGGCGGTTGGCCGGGTGCAAATCCAACCGACAGCGCGTTCTTTGACGAGGCCCCAAAAACCCGCGCCACGATGACCGCATTCGGCATGACCAAACGCAAAGGTATCTCGGCGGAAAACGACGATGTGCTGGCGGCGGTGATCAATGCCAATACGCCTGCGGTCTGTTTGGTCGGCAAAACCCACGAATTCCACGTCAAAACCGCGCTGGGCATAGAGTTGGATGAAAACACCGACAACATCGCTCGCAGCTTTGCCTATCTCAAGGCGCAGGGTCGCGAGGCGATCTTTGACGCCGAACACTTCTTTGACGGCTACAAGGCCAACCCATCTTACGCGCTGGAGGCCATCAAAGCCGCATATGACAACGGCGCACGCTGGATCGCGCTGTGCGACACCAACGGCGGCACCTTGCCCGCAGACGTGGGGCGCATCACGGCTGAGGTGATTGCAGCCGGCATTCCGGGCGACCACCTAGGCATTCACACCCACAACGACACAGAAAACGCCGTGGCCTGTTCGTTGGCCGCTGTGGACGCAGGTGCGCGCCAAATCCAAGGGACGTTGAACGGGCTGGGGGAGCGGTGTGGGAACGCTAATCTTGTGACCCTGATCCCGATCCTGCTGTTGAAAGAACCATACGCCAGCAAATTTGAGACAGGCGTGCCTGCGGATGCATTGCAAAACATATCCCGCACCAGCCGTATGTTGGACGAAATCCTGAACCGCGTTCCGCAAAAACAGGCGGCTTTTGTCGGCTCATCGGCCTTTGCACACAAGGCGGGGCTGCACGCGAGCGCAATTCTGAAAGATCCAACAACTTACGAACACATCGAGCCATCGTTGGTTGGCAATGAGCGCGTGATCCCGATGTCAAACCAAGCGGGGCAATCGAATCTGCGCCGTCGCTTGGAATCCGCAGGGATAGAAGTCGCGCCAAAAGACCCAGCATTGGGTCGTATTTTGGACCGCATCAAGATGCGGGAATCCGATGGGTATTCCTATGACACCGCGCAAGCCAGTTTCGAGCTGTTGGCGCGTGATGAACTGGGCCTGATGCCAGACCTGTTCGAGGTGAAACGCTACCGCGTGACTGTCGAACGTCGCAAAAACAAACGTGATCAGATGGTTAGTCTATCTGAGGCCGTGGTTGTCGTTAAGGTGAACGGCGAGAAAAAGCTGTCTGTCAGTGAATCAATGGATGAAACAGGCTGTGATCGTGGTCCTGTGAATGCATTGTCCAAGGCATTGGCCAAAGACCTTGGTCCGTATCAATCAATGATCGACGACATGCACCTTGTCGATTTCAAAGTGCGTATCACTCAAGGCGGGGTCGAAGCCGTGACACGCGTGATCATCGATTACGAGGACGGGCAGGGCAACCGTTGGTCCACAGTTGGTGTCAGCGCGAACATAGTCGACGCATCGTTTGAAGCTTTGCTTGATGGTATCCGTTGGAAAATCCTGCGCGATATATTCATCAATAAGTAACTTTGACGTTACATTTTTATGCCTCTAGTGTAACCCGTAGGTTACATTAGGGGCGTAAGACATGGCACTACAAGATACAGACATTTCAAAAGTTCGCACAATCCTGTTGGGTATCACGGGGCTTAGCTGTTTGGTTTATGCCATCTTGGCGATTGCGCAGAATGATCCGCAACCCATCTGGTGGTTTATCCCGATGACGGCGGGTTTGCTTGCCAGTGTTGGTATCGCTATTGCTTTTCTTCTGGGTGACAGCTCTGCGCGGCAGATGGCACATGATGAGATGTATGATGAGCTGAACCACCGCGCACAGCGCCATGCCTATTGGATTGCTGTCCTAATGTACCCTATTTTTGCCGTCATCATCATGACGACGGGCCTTTCATGGGAAACCACTTTTGCCGCGATGGGCACCCTCACAGGCGCGGCCTACTTATTGCTGCTCACATTTTATGAATGGCGCATGTCATGAGTGGGCTGCACAACTCCCTCAAAGAGCTGCGTAAGGTCAAAGGGTTAACCCAGGCTGACCTCGCGAGTGCCGCAGGTGTGTCACGTAAAACGATAAACACAATTGAGAACAAAGTCTTTGTGCCCTCAACCGTACTGGCGTTGACCCTAGCCAAAGTTTTGGACGTTTCTGTACATGACATTTTCGAGTTGGACGAATGATGGTGAAACAGATGCTTACAATGATTGTTACCTCTGTCTTAATCACGCTTGGCGTTGCTGTCCTTTTGGTGGTCACAGACCCGATTAAAAAGCGACCGCCTATCGAAAGCTTGGATTTTGACGCGGCACTGGGCCAAGATTTAAGCGACCTACCTGAAACTCAACCTGTCACGATGCGTGATAGAAATACCATTGCAGTGCGCAGGTATGGTGCAGGGGGCATCGATAAGCCCTTGTTGATCATGGTGCACGGTTCAGGCTGGCATGGGATGCAGTTTCACGGGTTGGCCAAAGGGTTGGCGGCGCAAGCAGATGTAGTGGTCCCAGATTTGCGTGGACATGGTGTGACCCCACAAAGACGCGGTGACATTGATTACATCAACCAGTTTGAGGACGATTTGGTGGATCTGATCAAAGCGACCGCACAGCCCAATCAAAAGGTTGTCATGCTTGGCCACTCCTCTGGAGGCGGCCTTGTGGTGCGCTTTGCTGGCGGGGAACACGGTGAAATGATTGATCTCGCTGTGCTTTTGGCCCCATTTCTAAAACACAACGCGCCTACAACCCGCGAAAATTCGGGCGGATGGGCACATGTGCACCTGCGACGCCTGATTGGGCTGTCGATATTGAATACTTTCCGCATCAAGGCCCTGAACCATCTTGGTGTGATCCAATTCAGTATGCCACAGCAGGTTTTAGACGGACCTTTGGGTGACACTGCCACAACGCGATATAGCTATCGTTTGAACACTGGCTTTGCGCCGCGCGGCGACTATCTGCGCGATGTTGCGGCACTTCCAGCGTTCACTGTCATCACTGGGTCCGCGGATGAATCATTTGTCGCGGCACAATATCAACCTTTGATGTCATCTGTGACTGGCAAGGGGCGCTATCTGGTGGTACCCGACATCGGGCATCTTGCGATTGTGGATGCAGATGAAACGCTTGCTGCGATCGAAGAGGACCTCAGTGGAATTTAACGATGATATAATAGCCTGCGCTGGCTTGGTTGAACGGGGCGATCCGGATCGCTTTCGCACTGTGATGGCAGCCCCATTGGCTGCGCGTCCTGTGATGTTTACGCTTTATGCCCTGAACGCCGAAGTGGCACGTGCGCCTTGGGTGACCAAAGAGGCGATGATTGCCGAGATGCGTCTGCAATGGTGGCGCGATGTTTTGGAAGAAATCAGTCTGGGCAAAGCACCGCGCAGACATGAGGTGGCAACACCCTTGTCCAAAATTCTCACGCCCGGCGATGCCAAGATGTTAGATCAGCTGGTGGCGATAAGGCGTTGGGATATCTACAAAGATGCGTTTGAGGATGCAGATCACTTTACGAATTACATCGACCAAACAGCAGGGCACCTTATGGTTGCCACAGCAAGATGTTTGGGTGAATGTGACGAAGCTGTGGTGCGCGATGTGGCCTATGCGGCTGGCTTGGCCGCATGGTTCCAAGCGGTACCAAAGCTTGAAGAAGAAAAACGCATTCCAATGGTCGATGGACGCGCAGAAGCGATCCAAGAGTTGGCGCAATCTGGCCTTGACCGCCTGACCAAGGCGCGCAAATCGCGCAGCGCCGTGTCCAAGGCATCGCGCCCTGCTTTGTGGTCAGCGCTATCTGCGCAAAAGGTGCTGCAACAAGTGATTGCGGACCCCTACATCGTGGCAGAGGGTGCCATACGCCCTGTTCAGGGTAACCTTGCATGGGCTGCCGTCACAGGGCGCTGGTAACTTAGGTCGCGGGCTTTTCTTCAGGCCGCGTTACCAACCAGATCAATGCACCGGCGGCTAGGATCAAGAATGGTGCCATCGCATAGTTCACTGCAGCCCAGCCTTGAACCGCGCTGCCACCAGAACAATTCATCAACCCGCCAGAGGCAAGCGACGCGATCGTGACGCCACCAAAGACCAACAAATCATTCAGGCCCTGCATGCGTCCACGCTCGTGAACTGTATGTGCGCCGGCCAACATGGATGTGGCCCCGATAAAGCCAAAGTTCCAACCAATACCTAGCAATATCAATGCGATAAAGAAGTTGGGCAGGGCCACGCCGCTCAGCGCAACGATGCCAGCACTGCCAAGGATCGCAATGCCCAACCCCATGATCTTTTCAACGCCAAAGCGGGCGATCAGGTGACCGGTAAAGAAGGATGGAATGAACATCGCCAAAACGTGGCCCGTGACCACATCCGCGGCTGTGCCCTTGGTGAACCCACAGCCCACAACGGCCAAAGGCGTCGAGGTCATGACCAAGTTCATCAAGGCATAAGATACCATTGCGCAGATCACCGCGACCGCGATCCGTGGCGTTTTGATCAGCTCCCAACGGGTACGCCCTTTTGGAGTGTCTGCAGTCGGGGCCTCAGGTTTGGGCATATCGACGAATAGAAACAGGGCTGATCCGACGACATTGATGACGATCACCGCCAAATAAGTCCCAAGGAAAGGGACCACCATCGCGTCAGAGGTGACTTTAAACAGTTGCGGGCCAAGCACGGCAGCAACAAGCCCACCTGCCATAACGTATGAAATCGCCTTGGGACGGAACGCATCGGACGCGGAATCTGCCGCAGCAAAGCGATAAAAGCCCTGCGCGGACATGTATACGCCGGTAAAGAAGCTCCCCAGCAAGAATAATGGGAAACTGCTGACGTATAATGCGTAGGCACAAACGGCTGCACCAATAGCTCCACCCAACGTTCCCAACCAAAAGCCAACGCGACGGCCATAGTTTTGCATGATCGCTGAAACGGGCGTGGCAGACAGCATTGATCCCAGCACGATCATCGAAATCGGCAATGTTGCAAAGCAAACGTTTGACGCCAGCGATTGTCCCGCCAATCCACCAATCGTGAAAATGAGCGGCATCTGCGCGCCCAAAATTGCTTGGGCCAAAACCAAAACGGTGACGTTACGAACGGCACGTTTGTGCGAAACGGGATCTGAATTTAAATCTGTCATGAATCCGCGATAGCCCTTAGGTTGAACATGGGCAATAGGCCCTTGGTCTAACGCTAGGTAAAATGATGAAACTGCTATTGATTGCGGGAATGGGGGAAAGCGTCGCTTTGGCGCGTGAACTCTCTGTAATTGAAGGGCACGAAGTCATTTGTGTGACCGAAGGGCGCGCAGTCGCCCGCGCCGAACCACCTGCAAAAATATATGACGGTACATTTGAATCCGATGCGGATTTTGCCGGATACGTAGCCTTTGAGCGGTTTGACATGGTTGTGGATGCCGCCCATCCGTTTGAGGCCCGCCTTGGCACCATCGCACGCGGTTTGGCACTGCCTTACCTGCGCGTCACACGCCAAGAATGGACACCCAAGCAGAATGAAGACTGGATTAACGTTGCCTCTATGAAAGAGGCTGTGGTTGCCGTCCCGAAGACCGCGCGCGTGTTCCTTGCCACAGGGCGGGGCAGCGTTCATGCGTTTCACGAGCGCGCCGATGTATACGTCATGTGCCGCCAGCTCGAACAACATGACCGTGTCTTTCCCCTAGAAAATGGCGAATACATATTTGGCGAAGGTCCGTTTTCAGTGACCGCAGAAATGCAAACACTTCAATCCCTTAAGGTCGATTTCCTGATCCTGCGCAATTCAGGCAGCGTTCAGGGACGCAGCAAAGTCGATGCGGCTGGTAACCTTGGGATAAAGGTTATTATGATCCAAAAAACCGATATGGGCTTGCCCCATTCACAAACGGCAACGTTCAAAGATGTCGCAAAACAGGTGGCTGACTATGCGGATCATTGAAACAGACGCGGATGTGACTGAGGGCGTTGCGTGGCTTGCCGCACACGATGAACGCCTTGCTTATGCGTTGTCCCAAACGGGGACACTGCCGCTGCGCCGCAGACCTGATGGCTTTGCCCAATTGCTCAGTGCGATCATTTCACAGCAAGTGTCGGTCGCCTCTGCTGCTGCAATCTGGAAACGGATGGAAGATGCAGGTCTAACGACTGAAGCCGCAGTTCTAGCCGCGGGTGAGGATGGTTTGCGCGGTGCCGGGCTAAGCCGCCAAAAGATTGCTTATTCCCAAGCCCTCGCAGAAGCGCAGATTGACTACGATGCACTGCGCATTGCGCCAGATGCAGATGTGATGAGGACCCTTACGGCTGTCAAAGGCATTGGGATTTGGACGGCTGAAATCTATGCGATGTTCTCACTGGGGCGCTGTGATGTGTTCGCGCCGGGTGATTTAGCGCTGCAAGTCGCGGCCCAAGACCTTTATGGGTTGGCAGAACGACCAAAGGAAAAAGAGCTGCGGCAGATGTCGCTGGACTGGACGCCATGGCGGTCGGTTGCAGCGCGGCTGTTGTTTGCGTACTACCACATTGCAAAGGGCAGGGAAGGTATCTGATGACACGAGTATTGAATGCAGAGCGGCGCGAGCCAGTTTCGGGCGAAACACGATCTGTTGTTGTGTTTGTGCACGGCTACGGAGCCAACGGTGCAGACCTTTTGGGGTTGGCTGATCCGCTGAGCGAGCACCTTCCAGATACCTTGTTTATCGCACCTGATGCGCCTGAAATGATCCCAGGTATGCCAAGCGGATACCAATGGTTCCCGATCCCCTACATCGACGGCTCATCTGAGGAAGAATCAGAACGTGGCATGGACTCCGCTGTTGAGGATTTTAATTCCTTCTTGGATGCCCTGATGGTCGATGAAGATGTTCTTCCTGAACAGGTTGTTCTGTTCGGCTTCTCTCAAGGGGCCATGATGAGCCTGCACATCGCGCCGCGCCGCGAAGATGAAATTGCAGGCGTTGTTGCCATTGCAGGGCGTTTGCTGCGTCCAGATTTGTTGGCTGACGAAGTTGTGGGCCGTCCACCAATCCTGTTGGTCCACGGCGATCAAGACGATGTTGTGCCACCTCAATCCCTGCAATTGGCAGCCGAAGCCTTGCAAGAAGCGGGATGGAAAGACGTCTTTGCCCACGTGATGCAGGGCACCGCCCACGGGATCGCACCTGATGGGCTGTCTGTTTCTTTGGCCTTTATGCGTGACAAACTAGGGCTCTGACCCGTCACCATAGCGTTACAAACTTAGCCTAATTCATACACGAGATGTTGTGGGGCAGCTTGGGGTTGCAAGCTGTCGACCACGATATATAGTCATAGGTGCAGGATCAGGGATCCGTCCCCGAGAATGCTGTTAGACACAGTATGGGTAAGGATGGCACGCAATATGGCCAATGACTTAGGCAGTACTCTTAACACCGATTTTCGCGCTGATTTGGTGCGCGGTGCTGGTGCGTTAAGCAAACATCCCGCGTTAGTGCTGAATGCGGATTATCGACCACTCAGTTATTATCCATTGTCGTTGTGGACATGGCAGGACGCCGTCAAAGCCGCGTGGCTGGACAGGGTCGACATCGTGGCCGAGTACGACGACGTGGTCCATTCCCCAAGTACGGTGATCAGAATACCATCCGTTGTTGTCCTAAAAGATTATGTCAAACCTCAAAAGCGCGTGGGCTTCACGCGCTTTAATTTATTTTTGAGGGATGAATTCAGATGCCAGTATTGTGGAAAGAGTGGCGAACTTACCTTTGACCACGTCGTTCCACGTGCCTCTGGCGGTGTGACCAGTTGGCAAAACGTTGTTGCGGCCTGTAGCCCATGCAATCTGCGCAAAGGGTGCAAATCGCTTCACCACACTGGAATGAACCTTAGAAAACCACCGCGCCAACCTGCTGCGGAAGAATTGCGCAACATGGGCCGCAAATTCCCACCCAACCATCTGCACGACAGTTGGATGGATTTTCTATATTGGGATGCAGAGCTAGAGGCGTGATAGCGGGAGTTGAGGTCAACATATCAGCGCTTATCAGATTTTGACCTGTTGGTTTGGTGATCTAGCAAGCCGTGTGGAAAATCAACTTGACGGACGACGCAGACCTTGGAAACGCAACAACGTCTTTTCGTTCACTAAGTGCAGTGGAATTCGCCGTATGCTAGGCAAAGAACTATCTCGTCCCAATATGCCCAAACAAATGTACCCAATAAGATTGAACCAAAAGCCAAGAGTTCTGTCCAGTATTCAAGATTGTTGGGGTTTTCGATAGGTGGCGCATCACTTGAGTTCACTGTCATCGGATAGAGTCGGCAATATACCCCCATTATCGCTGGGCTGTTATTTTTAAGCCGCTTAAGTCTCCATTCAAGGATCAGTGCAGACGCGGCCAAGAGGGCCCCGGCGGAGCCAAACCAATTTTTCACTTCGTCTGGCGACCCCGCCCGCACATCCCAAAGCAAAGAAGCGAAACACCACATATATGATGCAAAAAGGAGTGCCCAAGCCAAAGTGTATTGTAGGATCAAATTCAGATTGTCGCGTTGAGCTCTAGCAAATGTTTCGGGGGCCACATCCGGTTCCTGACTCTGATCGGGCTCACGAACATGATCTTTTACAATGAAGCCCAACGGGACCCAAGGCCATAGTTTCCATTGCTGCTTCACTGCCACACCTGAAATTGAAAATTTAATGAGTATGCACGATATATGCTTACTTGATTAGCCACCAGCCAAGGTTGCTTCCTTCTGGTAAAGTTTCGCAAAATAATAGCAGCAACTTGGACACAAAGCCGAGCTTGGACACATTCCTAATTTCAATTCAAACGTGCATCACATAGCACCCGTTACAGGATGTTCGCACTTCGTTACCGAGCTGGCCCTCATAGGGAGTGATGCTTTGCGGGGGCCCACCTAAAAAGCAACACCTAAGTAAACCTCACCCAGCCCTTTGCAACATCCCAAACAGATCACGTGGGTCTTCTGGATCTGCCAGCAGGTCAAGCGGATGGAACAGTTTGGTCGCTTTGATCTGATCGCGTACGTAGCGCAAGGCGCTAAAGTCCTCGATTGCGAAGCCGACACTGTCAAACAGGGTGATCTGTGCCTCTGATGTGCGACCATCGGCTTGGCCCGTCATGACCTGCCAAAGTTCAGTGACCGGATGATCCGCCGCCAATTGCTGAATTTCGCCTTCAATCCGCGTCTGTTCGGGAAACTCCACAAAGATCGTTGAACGATGCAGGATCGCTTCGGCCAGTTCTGTTTTGCCCGGACAATCGCCACCAATCGCGTTGATGTGGACACCCGCGCCGACCATGTTGTCGGTCAGGATCGTGGCATATGCCTTGTCAGCCGTGCATGTCGTGATGATATGGGCACCCTCGATGGCTTCTTGGCCGGTTTTGCAGGCGACAATTTTCATACCAGTGCCTTGCAAGTTCGCCGCACATTTTGCGGTTGCAGCAACATCAATGTCATACAATCGCACCTCATCAATCCCGACGATGGCTTGCATGGCAGTTGTCTGAAATTCGGACTGTGCCCCATTGCCGATCACTGCCATGACGCGTGCGCCCTTTGGGGCCAATAACTTTGCCACAACAGCCGACGTCGCCGCTGTGCGCAGGGCAGTGAGCAAGGTCATCTCTGTCAGTAACACAGGATAACCACTGGCCACATCCGCCAACAACCCAAAGGCCACGACAGTTTGCAACCCTTCTTCGGTGTTCTTGGGGTGGCAGTTGACGTATTTAAATCCGTAATCAAGACCATCCGAGGTTGGCATCAACTCCATCACACCATCATCAGTATGGCTGCCAATGCGTGGCGTCTTATCAAAGCTTTCCCAGCGTTTGAAATCAGCCTCAATATAGCCCGCAATGCCTTTCAGCATGTCATGCAGCCCAATGTGGTGGATCAGTTTCATCATGTGGTCGACAGAAACAAAAGGGACCAGTGCTTTGTCGGAGGGGTTCAGGTTGATCATATCAGTGTCCTTAATCAAAAGCGCGGGTAGGGCGGTCAAACACTTTGCGCCCCATGGCAGAGGCGGTCAGTTCGACCATCAATTGTGCGGTACGGCCGCGTTCATCTAGGAACGGGTTTAGCTCGACCAAATCCAGCGATGTCATCAACGCGCTGTCGTGCAGCATCTCCATCACCAAATGGGCTTCGCGCACTGTGGCACCGCCAGGGACAGTTGTACCAACGGCTGGGGCCACGGATGGGTCAAGGAAATCAACATCCAACGAGACATGTAGCAAGCCGTTGGCGGCCTTCACATCTGCAAGGAATTGGGCCAATGGCTTTGCAATCCCACCTTCATCAATTGCACGCATGTCATAACCGCGGATGGCCGTGTCCTGCATATCCTCTCGCTCGGCCTGGTCCACGGACCGCAGACCAATGAGGCAGATGTTCTCATGCGGCACAGGGTGTTCAAATGTCGGAAACCCATCGAACCCTTCGCGCCCTGACAAATAGCCAACGGGGGTGCCGTGCAGGTTGCCGGAACTGGTGGTGTGGGGCGTGTGGAAATCCGTATGTGCATCAAGCCACAGGATGAACAATGGCCGGTCGACTTGTGCCGCATGGCGTGCAACGCCCAAAACTGTGCCAAGCGATAGGGCGTGATCGCCACCCATAAAGATAGGAACACTGCCAGTCATTGCGGATTGTGCAGCGTCGGCGAGTGCTTCTGTCCATGCGATGTTTTCGGGAAGGGCGTATATCGTGTCAGACGGCGCGGCCTTGTGCGCATTGGGCGCGACATTGCCTGCGTCTTGGACGCTATGGCCTAATTCGCGCAATGCCTCCGGTAAACCGGCCGTGCGGTACGCATCTGGACCCATAAGGCATCCAGCGCGTTGCTTGCCACAATCCAGCGGGGCGCCGATGAGCGTGATATCATGTGTGTTCATTATTGGTCCCATTTTAGTTTTGAGAGCAATATGATGAATGAATTGGTTGCATTGAAGTCGCCAAATTGACCATAACGAAACCTAATTGAACGATATGGACGAGATTATGAACGAAACGGATACCGCCATAATTGCAGCCCTTCGCCATGACGCGCGTGCTTCGCTGTCTGATTTGGCGGCACGATTGGGCGTGTCACGCACCACGGTCAGAGGGCGCATTGAGCGGCTGCGCCAAAAGGGCGAGATTGTTGGTTTTACCGTTGTGATGCGGCAGGACACATTAAGTGATCCCGTGCGTGGCCTGATGATGATCGGTATTGAAGGGCGTGGAACAGACAAGATCATCCGCCAACTCAATGGCATGCCCGAATTGAGGGCAGTTCACTCGACCAATGGGCGTTGGGATGTGATCGTCGAAGTTGGAACAGACACACTCGAGAGCTTTGACGAGGTTTTGACCCGCATTCGCAGGCTAGATGGTATTGTTGCCAGTGAAACCAGTTTGCTGCTTACAACGCGCAAGTCGACTTAACGGCGTTTCAACGCCATCAGCCAAAGACCACAGAGCACGATTGAGACGATGGCGTTCCAACCTGCCATGCTGATGCCTGCCAGTTGCCATGGAATATCATCGCAGCGCACCAAAGGGGCCGCCATGATCTGAGCCAACAGATCATCCGCACTCATGTTGTCGATTGCGCTTGAGGTGCAGCTGGTGGGACCTTCAAAGATGCCCTGTTCGACCCCTGCATGATAAACGCCAATGACGGCTGTGGTTGCTGCAGACAATGCGCCGGCTAAAATGATGCCAGTGCGCAGCCACGCATTCTCAAAGCTCAGCGCAAGCGCACCCAAAACAATCGCCACCACATGTGGGTAACGCTGCCAGATGCACAGCTTGCACGGGGCCATGCCGCCAATATGTTGAAAGGCGAGGGCCCCCAACATCAATGCGGCAGAGCCAAGAGCCGCAGCCATAAAATACTGTTTTTGGGTCATAGGAACTTCACCGCTGCAAAACCGGCGACTAAGATCACCACGAATAATGTGAACATAAGGCCTAAACGGCGTTCAATGAAATCACGAATTGGTGCGCCAAAGGTGTGCAGCAATGCCGCGACGACAAAGAAGCGCAAAGCGCGCGCCAATATTGAGGTCATGATGAAGGTTGCCAATGGCATACCGGTCCAGCCGGACATGATTGTGATGACCTTATAAGGGAAGGGGGTCACACCAGCGGTGAGGACGGCCCAGAAACCCATGTCATTAAAGCGTGTGCTGAACTCCGCCATAGAATCCGCTTTGCCAAGGCTGGCAAGGATCGGTTCGCCGATCGTTTCAAATGCCAGTGCGCCAATTGCGTATCCCAACAATCCACCAAGGACCGAAGCCGCTAGGGCGACGCCCGCGATCAACCATGCGCGACGCGGCTGCGCCAAAATCATTGGAATCATGATAACATCTGGAGGAATCGGAAAGAAAGAACTTTCGACAAATGCGACCAATGCCAGAACCCACAATGCATTTGGGTGTTCGGCCATACGAATAGTCCAGGCGTAAAGTCTTTTTAACATTTTAAATTGATCCCTCAGAACACTTATTTTTAAAGGTGTAATGCCGTGGGAAACGCACAAATGTCAAAGGGTCTTAAAAAGAGCCGAAATATGCACTTTACGCCGCTCAAAGAGCACGTTAGAGGAAGCGCATGAGGCCCAAGTGGCGGAATGGTAGACGCGGTGGATTCAAAATCCACTTCTGTAACAGGAGTGCCGGTTCGAGTCCGGCCTTGGGTACCAGTTAAATGGTACGACCTCATAAAAACCCCTTAAAACATAGACTTAACGAAACAGCCGATTTGCTGTCTGTACCAGTTTCTCTAAATATCTGTACCATTATCTGTACCATTTAATAGTAGCTCTCGATAATAGAATCCTTCACCCGCTGACAACAGGCTATTTACGAGATGCTCTATTTGGTGATGGGGTGCATGTTTCTT
>JAGSGK010000065.1 GCA_023955215.1 Paracoccaceae bacterium | reverse complement strand
GGCAGAAGGCGTTGCCGCAATACGCACCAATCCCGCTTGGGACCGTGCCAATGCATTGATCATCGAAACGGATTTATCGAAGTGAATCAATTCTCTACGCGCCTCGACATGAATCATTTCGCCCAGCGCAGTCAGGCGAGATTTTCGCCCTGCTTCAAACAAAGGCGCGCCGATGTGGTCCTCAAATTGCTTAAGCATCATTGAAACTGCCGAAGGGGTCCGCCCCAGTTCTTTGGCGGCTTGCATGAGGTTTCCATTGTCCACGACAGCATGGAAGCAACGCAGCATTTCGACTTTGATCGCCATAGGTTATCCTGAATTTAGGCCCGCTAATTTCAAGCTATCTGAAGTTATGATGCAGGTCAAAACATGCAGATGGCAGGGTTAACGCCCCGTACACCCGCCAAATCAACGCAAACTGTACAGATGCCCCATCAAACTGTGCAGTCAGTTTTGACAAATTCGAAAATATATTCCCCTTACGCGGGTAACTGCACAGATCTGACCCAAATCTGTACAGTTTTAGCATCCATTTTTTACAGACTGAATTTACGAATTATTAATATTTCTCATAGCCTTAACCTTTGTTTAGATTGAGCAAACTGGCCCAACCTAAAGGCGATCAAAACTCGAGCAAGCGCACTTTTTTACGTTGGCGCATTTGGTGGGCTGTCAGTCCATATTCGCTGCGCAGCGCCGCCGACATTGTACTGGTCGAGCCAAAGCCAGAAGCCAATGCAACCTCCACCAATGGTAATAACGTTTCTTCAACCAAGGACCGCGCGTGTTTGATACGCAGCACCTTATAGAACCGTGCGGGGGATTCATCGAACACTTCGCGAAACACGCGCTCCAGCTGTCGGGTGGAAACGCCCGCTTGTTTGGTGATCTCAGTCATGGGCAGCGGTTCAGAAATGCTGTCTTCCATGATCGCGATGACATCCCGCATTCGGTTGTCAAACAGGCTGGGACTGTCGGAAATCTTCTTGGGCTGTTCTGCCGTGCTTTTGCGCAATGTGTTCAGCAACAACCGGTTCCCCAACTCCGCAATCATTGGTGCCGATAGATAGGACGCGATCAAACCAATAATCAGGTCTGTCGTCGCACCCACCCCTGCCGCGGTGATGATGCCACCAGAACTTTCAGACAGGCGTGCAGATAGATTGGGGTAGTAACCCGTTTCATTCAGCAACTCGATGTCGCGCCAATGGGTGGTGATCCGCCCCTCTAACCGTTGGGATGATCGGATGTAGGCCGTTGCAGCGTCAGACAGCAAAACTACGCTAAGGCCTTGGCGTTGCATCATACGAAGGCGCACCAACCAACTGGCGGCGTCAACGCGCGTTCCACCGATTACAATCATCAGATCGGAAAACCCGTGGTCTGGAATGGCGGGTTCTGCACGTACGATCATGCCATTGGCCGATGTGACCATACCAGGTTCATTAGAGGTGAACCGCCATTCAAACGGTGCGTTGGGGTGGATGTCATTGGCCAGTGACAATGTGCGGATGATGCATCCTAGTTCGAATTCATCAAACCCCTTCTCGACAAACAATTCAAACGTCAGCCGCGTGCGATTGGCAGCGGCTGCAGTCTTGTCATTGTTTTCTATGCCAGTCAGGTCTGTCAATTCGGTGCTCTGTTTTTGTTCGTGGTACGGGGTTACCCGTATTCATGTAGCAATTTGGCGGCGTCTGCTATCGCTTTTCAGGTGATATGCTGCATTAGATGTCGCCTGTTGGTTGATTTAATGGCCTTGAGGCAACATCTACCAAAGGTAACCGCGTTTACTGTTCATCTGGCAACTTGACTTCACGGTGTTCGCGCACAATTAACGAGCGGTAGAGCTTAGAGCGCAATGTTGCGTTTCAACGCCTTGAATTGATCAAAGACTGGAATAAACTTGAGCGAAGTTACTCTTCAATTTGTGCTGCTTCTTGGCGGGCTTATCGGTGTTGTTGTTTGTGCGAAGATATTCCTGAACGGCGCTGTTGGCGCGGCTCAACGGTTTGGTATTCCAGAGTTTATTGTTGGCAGTATTATCGTCGCAATCGGCACAAGCGCGCCAGAGCTCGCGATCAACGTCGCGGCCAGCCTTCAGTCCGCTGGTGATGTGATCGCGTCCAACATTGTTGGTAGTAATATTGTGAACCTTGGCCTTGGTATTGGTCTGGCTGGATTGCTGGTCAAGTACCAATGTCCATCAATGGCCTATGTGAAGGCTGCTGTGATTGGTCTGCTGGGTACCGTCTTCTTGTTGCTTGTCACCCTGATGTCTGGCCCCTCCCCTGAGATGGCTGTGTTCAGCCGCGCGATTGCGATGGTTTTGTTCGCTGGCTTTATCGGTTTTACAGTGTGGACGCTGCGCAATCCTGATTGTGCAGATGACGAAGAAGACCTTTCCGGTATCAGCCAATCCATGTCGATTATCATCCCATGTTTGATCGTGGGTGCCCTCGGCATGAGCCTGTTTGCCAATATTACGGTCACAAATGCCGTCGGTGTAGCAACGGCATTGGGTATTCCTGACGTCGTCATTGGCGCGACAATCATCGCCGCTGGTGGCAGCCTGCCCGAGGTTATCTCGTGCATCGAGGCGGCCCGTATGAAACGGTCGAACATTGTTATCGGCAATATCGTGGGCAGTCAGATTTTCAACATCTTCGGAATCTTGGGTGTTTCGGGCCTTGTTGCCTCGTTTGAGTATTCTCGTGGCATCGCGATTGATATCGGATTTCTATTGGTGATGACGTTGATCTGGCTGGCGTCCTTCAAGCTTGCGCCTGTGCGCCGTGTTGTCGGCCCTGCGTTGCTGGGGACATATCTGATGTATGCCTGCTACTTGGTCTGGTTGGCTTTGGCAGGCTGACCCACTCACGATCACAGAACAAAAAAGCGGCGCGTTGATCCTAGTCAACGCGCCGCTTTTGTTTGTGCAGTTAGGCGGGGTTGCCCCCGCCTGTTATGCCTTAGGCCAGATCGAAGCGATCAAGGTTCATCACCTTGGTCCATGCATCTGCAAAGGTCTGTGCGAATGCGGCGTCTGCATCGCTTTGTGCGAATGCTTCTGACAAGGCGCGCAGTTGGGAGTTGGAGCCAAAGACCAGATCGACACGTGTGCCCATCCATTTCACTTCGCCGCCAGCAACGCCTTCAAACGCGTTGGTGCGATCGGCAACTGGTGACCAGCTGACGCCCATATCAACGATGTTCTTGAAGAAGTCTGTGCTAAGCGCTTCGGCTTCATCCGTGAAGGCACCGCTGATTGTACGCAAACCACCAACAAGGGCTGTCATCTCTGGCGCGGTGAGCGTCAAAAACTGTGCCTTGTCGACAAGCAGTTCTTCGGCAGAGACCGCGAACTCTTTTTTCAGGTAGTTGCGGAAACCATCGGCGATTGGCTCAAGAACCGCAAAGCCTTCGACGTCTGTCTGCTCTTGGGTCGCATCAACACGGCCTGTGGTGATTGCAACGTTGACCGCGTGGCCACCGTTTTTTGCCGCTTGTTCAACAGCTGCAGAACCCGCGATAACGATCAAGTCGGCCAAGGACACGTTGATGCCTGACGCGGATTGGATCGCGCGCAAACCATCGAGAACCTTTGCAAGTTGCTCTGGGTTGTTGGCTTCCCAATCCTTTTGCGGGGCCAATGCGATACGCGCACCGTTTGCGCCGCCACGGTGATCGGAACCACGGTAGGATGACGCAGACGCCCATGCGGTTTCAACCAGCTCAGCAATGCTAAGGTCAGATGCTAAAACAGCAGCTTTCAAAGACGCCACATCTGCATCGGACAAAGCAGCAGCACCCGCTGGAAGCGGATCTTGCCATAGCAATTCCTCAGCAGGCACGTCTGGGCCAAGGTAACGTACTTTTGGTCCCATATCGCGGTGGGTCAGTTTGAACCATGCGCGCGCATATGCATCGTGGAACTTGTCTGGGTTCGCGTGGAAGTCACGTGAAATCGGCTCGTAAATCGCATCCATGCGCAACGCCATGTCGGCCGTTGTCATCATAGGGGCGTGGCTGCGCGATGGGTCGTGGGCGTCTGGTACTGTGCCCTCGCCGCCGATGGCCGTCCATTGCTGGGCACCTGCGGGGCTTTTTGTCAGCTCCCATTCCCAACCAAACAACGTGTCAAAGTAGGAGTTGTCCCATTGTGTCGGTGTTGGTGTCCATGCGCCTTCAATGCCAGAGGTCGTTGTGTGAACGCCTTTGCCATCGCCAAAGCTGTTTTTCCAACCAAATCCCATTTGCTCGATCGGTGCGCCTTCAGGTTCTGCACCAACAAGGGATGGATCGCCAGCGCCGTGGCCTTTGCCAAAGGTATGGCCACCTGCAACCAATGCCACAGTTTCTGCGTCATCCATGCCCATACGCGCGAATGTTTCGCGAATATCAACACCAGACAATACTGGATCAGGGTTGCCGTTTGGCCCCTCTGGGTTCACGTAGATCAGGCCCATTTGCACAGCGGCCAATGGGTTTTCTAGATCGCGATCACCAGTATAGCGTTTGTCGTCCAACCACACATCTTCGACGCCCCAATAGACGTCTTCTTCTGGCTCCCACGTATCAGCGCGGCCAAAGCCGAAGCCGAAGGATTTGAAACCCATGGTTTCCATGCCCACAGTGCCAGCCAGTACAAATAGGTCAGCCCAAGAAATGGCGTTGCCGTATTTCTGTTTCAGTGGCCAAAGCAAACGACGACCTTTGTCGAGGTTCCCATTGTCAGGCCAGCTGTTGAGGGGTGCAAAACGTTGTTGGCCCGTGCCTGCACCGCCACGGCCATCGCCTGTGCGGTATGTGCCAGCCGCGTGCCATGAAAGGCGCACAAAGAATGGGCCATAGTGACCGTAGTCGGCAGGCCACCATTCTTGGCTGTCCGTCATCAGTGCGGCCAAGTCAGCCTTAAGCGCTGCAACGTCCAATGTTTCAAAGGATTTCGTGTAATCAACTTTGCCACCGAACGGATCAGTTTGATCCGTGTTCTGGTTTAGAATTTTTAGGTTCAGCTGGTTTGGCCACCAATCACGATTGCCGCGTACTTCGTTCGTTGCGTGAATGCTTGCGCCGTGCATGACAGGGCACTTGCCGATATCGTTTCCGTCCATTGTCGCTCTCCAATATTGGGCTGCTTTGAGAGTGGTTTATCAGATTCGATTGGGACGGGTAGTTTGAAATTGCACAAGAGTGGCAAAATTTTGCTTCTTCCTTCGCGATCAACCCGTGGGCGCGGCGCTGGGATCAAGTGTGAGGGGAATGTGTAAACTTCTTTGGCCCTGTCCACCAACTAGAGATCACCAAAGTGGGATTCTGACGTGGTGATCGCTTTTTTCTGACGCAATGAGCGCCGTTGGTGGCGTCATCGCGTTGAGCCAGCAATTTCAAAGGTTTGTTATCGGTTGGTGAGCGCGGATCGAACCAAAGCGCTCCCGTTTGCAAGCCAACTTTGCATATAAAATTTTTTTACCATTTGATAAAATTTTATTTCATGCCATGATGATTCCTAAAATTGACCGATGGAGATCTCATGAATAGCCAAATGACCCCAGGCGTTACTGCGCGCCGTCTTAACGATGATAGTCTGAGAGAAAACTTTGGCGACCTTCATGCGCCGCTTCAGCCCCATGAGGCCGCAGTCGCCTCAGATCGCTGTTATTTCTGTCACGATGCACCCTGCGTCACGGCGTGTCCGACAGACATTGATATCCCCCTGTTCATTCGCCAAATCAGCACAGGCACACCAGAAGCCGCTGCAACAACAATTTTTGATATGAACATTTTAGGCGGCATGTGCGCCCGCGTTTGTCCGACAGAAGAATTATGCGAGCAAGCCTGTGTACGTGAGGTGGCCGAGGGAAAACCCGTCGAGATTGGCCGTTTGCAGCGTCATGCCACTGATACGCTGATGGCGAAAGGCGTACACCCGTTTGAACGCGCAGACGCGACCGGCAAGACGGTCGCTGTGGTTGGCGCCGGTCCTGCGGGCCTTTCCTGCGCACATCGTTTGGCGATGCTAGGCCATAATGTGGCGCTGTATGATGCACGGCCAAAGGCGGGTGGCCTTAACGAATATGGAATTGCAGCCTACAAATCGACAAACGACTTTGCTGCTAAAGAGGTCGATTGGTTGCTGGCCATTGGTGGAATTACGCTGAAAAACGGCAAAGCATTGGGCGACGCCCTAAGCCTTGATGATCTGGCGCGCGATTTTGATGCGGTGTTCCTGAGCGTTGGTTTAGGTGGTGTTAATGCGCTTGGCATTGACGGCGGTGAAAACGACAGTGTCATTGATGCGGTCGAATTCATCGAGTTACTGCGCCAGACTGATGATTTGGCGACCCTACCCGTGGGGCGCAATGTTGTTGTGATCGGTGGTGGTATGACAGCCGTTGACGCAGCGGTGCAGTCAAAACTGCTGGGAGCCCAGAACGTGACAATCGCCTATCGCCGTGGCCGCGAAGCCATGAGCGCAAGCCGCTACGAACAAGACCTTGCAGCGTCGCATGGTGTTCAATTGTTGTTCAACGTCCAACCCAAAGCCGTGCTTAATGACGGTGCGTCCACACAAATTGAGTTGGAATATACTGCCGTGACAAACGGAAAGCTGGCTGGCACGGGTGAGACATTGTCCCTGAATGCAGATCAGGTGTTCAGTGCCATTGGGCAAACTTTGACAACCGATGGTGGCTTGGTCCTTGAGGGCGGTAAAATTGCCGTATCAGAGAGAGGTCGCACCAACCGTTCTAAGGTTTGGGCGGGGGGCGATTGTGCCTCTGGCGGGAATGATCTTACGGTGACGGCAGTGGCCGAGGGCCGCGACGCCGCAATGGATATTCATGCAACTTTGATGGGAGGCGTAGAATAATGGCCGACTTAACAACAGAATTTCTTGGCATCAAAAGCCCTAACCCATTCTGGTTGGCATCTGCCCCACCTACAGACAAAGAATATAACGTCCGCCGCGCATTCGAGGCCGGTTGGGGTGGCGTTGTCTGGAAAACCCTTGGTGCAGAAGGCCCGCCCGTCGTTAACGTGAATGGCCCACGCTACGGCGTGATCCACGGCGCGGATCGGCGTGTCCTTGGCCTGAATAACATCGAACTGATCACCGATCGCTCGCTTGAGATCAATCTTGAAGAAATCACCCGTGTGAAAAAGGACTACCCCGATCGCGCAGTTATCGTATCGATCATGGTTCCGTGTGAAGAACAGGCGTGGAAAGACATCTTGCCCAAGGTTGAAGCCACAGGAGCCGACGGTATAGAGCTTAACTTTGGCTGCCCGCACGGCATGTCCGAACGCGGCATGGGAGCCGCGGTTGGTCAGGTTCCTGAATACATCGAAATGGTGACGCGCTGGTGCAAGCAATATTATTCGAAACCCGTCATCGTGAAATTGACGCCAAACATCACTGACGTGCGTTTGCCAGCCGCCGCCGCCAAGCGCGGTGGGGCCGATGCGGTATCGCTGATCAACACCATCAACTCCATTGTCTCAGTCAATCTTGACTCAATGAGCCCTGAACCTTCGATCGACGGCAAAGGCACCCACGGCGGTTATTGCGGCCCTGCGGTCAAACCAATCGCGATGTCGATGGTGTCTGAAATTGCGCGCGCACCTGATACGGCTGGCTTGCCGATTTCAGGAATTGGCGGTGTAACCACATGGCGTGACGCTGCGGAGTTTATCACGTTGGGATGTGGCAATGTCCAAGTGTGTACAGCGGCCATGACCTATGGATTTAAAGTGGTCCAAGAAATGATCAGTGGGCTATCGCAGTGGATGGATGAAAAGGGGCACACATCGATCCAAGATTTCATGGGCGCTGCCATACCAAACACAACTGACTGGCAGTATTTGAACCTAAACTACGTTGCAAAAGCTGAAATCAATCAAGACGATTGCATCAGCTGCGGCCGTTGCTATGCCGCTTGTGAAGATACATCACACCAAGCAATTGCAATGTCGAGCGACCGGACATTCACCGTCATTGATGCTGAATGTGTGGCCTGCAACCTTTGTGTTGAAGTCTGCCCAGTCGAAAACTGCATAACCATGGTGGAGCAAAAACCAGGTACTGTTGATGCCCGCACGGGCAAGACAGTTGTGGATGATTACGCAAATTGGACCACCCATCCTAACAACCCCGGTGCGGTTGCCGCCGAATGACTTTAGGGGCGTGCTGCCTATCGCGGCGCGCCCTGTTTTTTAGACCGTCAGCATCTGACGCAACATGTCTTCGACGTGTTTTTCGCCCTTCGGAAACGGGTCATCATGCCCCAGTACCGCACGCACCTGAAAGTCGAAATCGGCATAGTGCTGTGTCATAGCCCAGATCGAGAAAATAAGGTGATGCGGATCGACGTCGCGGATAAGTCCCTTTTTCGACCATGACTTTATCAGCTGAGCAAACTTATCGACAACTTCGTGCAATTCGCTTGTTAAGACATTGCTGATACGCGGCGCACCCTGAATGATTTCATTGGCATAAAGACGGCTTTGGCGTGGATAATTCTGGCTCATTTCCATCTTATGCGCGGCATATCCCAATATCTCTGCGATGGGATCACCATCTGGATCAATATCGCGGACGGGCTTGAGCCAATCGGTCAAAAGTTCTCCGAGCAACGTTGTATAAATCACCTCTTTCGATTTGAAATAATACAATATGTTCGGTTTTGAGAGACCAGATTCCAACGCAATTTGGTCCAGAGTTGACCCACGAAACCCAAACTTAGAAAACACTTCAAGACCCGCATTCATGATTGCAGATCGGTTTTTCTTTTGGATCGGTGTTTCAGGTTTGCTCATAAACTCATCATCCCACGGAAAACAGTGGCGAGCAAACAGTAAAGAACATCCGCCTTTGCGATCAGTCAGGAATTTTGGGCAAGCAATTCCTTGACTCATGTCGAACCTCTGCTAGCGTGATTTTACCAGTTGGTCAAAACATGGCCAAATAAACGAACGAAGCGAGGGCTCTGCGCATGGCTGCCATTGGTGAAAACTTAAAGATCAACAGCGAACGTCTTTGGGACAGCCTGATGGAAATGGCCAAGGTTGGACCCGGCATTGCCGGTGGCAACAATCGCCAAACGTTAACTGATGAAGACAGTGAAGGCCGCCACCTGTTCCAAAATTGGTGCGAGGCCGCGGGATGCTCAATGGGCCTTGATCAAATGGGCAATATGTTCGCCCAGCGCGACGGGACAGACCCCGACGCCCTGCCCGTTTACGTCGGATCACATCTGGATACGCAGCCCACAGGTGGCAAATATGATGGCGTTCTGGGTGTGCTGAGCGGATTAGAAATCTTGCGCACAATGAATGACCTGGGCATCAAAGCCAAACATCCAATTGTTGTCACGAACTGGACCAATGAAGAGGGCACGCGCTATGCTCCAGCGATGCTATCGTCTGGCGTTTTTGCAGGCTTGCATACGCAAGACTGGGCCTATGATCGCACAGATGCTGATGGCAAGAAATTTGGCGATGAATTGGCCCGCATTGGATGGCGTGGCGATGAAGACGTTGGTGCACGGAAAATGCACGCCTTTTTTGAATTACATATTGAACAAGGGCCGATCCTTGAGGCCGAAAACAAACAAATCGGCGTTGTGACACATGGTCAGGGTCTTTCGTGGACCCAGATTACGATCACTGGCAAGGACGCGCATACGGGTTCTACACCAATGCCGATGCGCAAAAACGCAGGATTGGCCATGGCGCGTATTCTGGACAAGGTGGATGTTATCGCCATGTCACATGCGCCCCATGCAGTTGGCGCCGCTGGCCATATCGATGTTCATCCAAATTCACGCAATGTGATACCGGGCAAGGTCGTCTTTACTGTTGATTTCCGTTCCCCTGAATTGGAGGTCATTCAAGACATGGAAGCGCAACTGCGCACACAAGCCCAAGATATTTGTGACGCAATGGAGATGGAAATCGAGTTTGAAAAGGTTGGTGGGTTTGACCCTGTCGCCTTTGATGAAGCATGTGTTGGTGCAGTGCGCGCCGCCGCTGAGCGGCTTGGCTATAGTCATATGAATTTGATTTCTGGTGCCGGTCACGACGCCTGTTGGATCAACCGCATTGCCCCAACCGCGATGATCATGTGCCCGTGCGTCGATGGGCTAAGCCATAACGAAGCCGAAGAAATCAGCCCCGAATGGGCCGCGTCAGGAACAGATGTATTGCTGCATGCCGTTCTCGAAACCGCAATCATAGTGGCCTAAGCGCCGAACAATCGAAATACGCAGGGAGACCGCCATGACCACTGTCATTAAAAACGGAACTATCATCACCCATGATTTGACGTACAAAGCTGACGTTTTGATCCAAGATGGCAAGATCATCGAGATTGGCAAAAACCTGTCCGGCGACAAACAATTGGATGCAACGGACTGTTATGTGATGCCTGGCGGCATTGATCCCCACACGCACCTTGAGATGCCGTTCATGGGCACATATTCCACCGATGATTTCGAAAGCGGAACCCGTGCTGCCCTTGCTGGCGGCACGACGATGGTCGTTGATTTCGCGCTCCCAAGTCCCGGACAGGGGCTGCATGACGCCCTAAAAATGTGGGACAACAAATCAACCCGCGCGAATTGCGATTATTCGTTTCACATGGCGGTGACGTGGTGGGGCGAACAAGTGTTCGACGAGATGGAATCTGTGATTAAAGAGCGCGGCATCAACACATTCAAACATTTCTTGGCCTACAAAGGCGCGTTGATGGTGAACGACGACGAACTTTTTGCCAGCTTTAATCGCCTGTCCGAACTGGGCGGAATTGCGATGGTTCATGCCGAAAATGGTGACGTTGTTGCTGAGCTATCAGCCAAGCTGCTTGCTGCGGGCAATACGGGCCCCGAAGCCCACGCCTATTCGCGCCCGCCACAGGTTGAAGGCGAAGCCACCAATCGCGCAATTATGATCGCCGATATGGCTGGCGTGCCGCTGTATGTTGTTCACACCTCTTGCGAGGAATCTCACGAGGCCATCCGCCGCGCCCGCCAGCAAGGCAAACGTGTCTGGGGCGAGCCTTTGATCCAGCACCTTACATTGGATGAAAGCGAATATTTCAACAAGGATTGGGACCATGCCGCCCGCCGCGTCATGTCGCCACCGTTCCGCAACAAGCAGCACCAAGATAGTCTTTGGGCAGGCCTACAATCGGGGTCACTTAGTGTCGTCGCCACCGACCATTGTGCATTCTCAACCGAACAAAAGCGGTTTGGCATAGGCGACTTTACCAAGATCCCGAACGGCACTGGTGGACTTGAGGATCGGATGCCAATGCTTTGGACCCATGGGGTCGCAACCGGGCGCCTAACGCCAAACGAATTTGTTGCGGTGACGTCAACGAATATTGCCAAGATTTTGAATTGTTACCCCAAGAAAGGCGCGATCCTTGTGGGCGCTGATGCTGATATCGTTGTTTGGGATCCTGAAAAGGAAAAAACGATTACCGCGGGCACGCAGCAGTCGGCCATCGACTACAATGTTTTTGAAGGCAAAAAGGTTAAAGGCCTCCCGCGCTTTACGCTAACGCGTGGTCAGGTTGCCGTGTTTGATGGCGAAGTCCGAACCCAAGAAGGCCACGGAAAATTTGTAAAGCGCGAAGGCAATACATTAACGATTCCTGATTACGCAGGTAACAATTTTTTTAATACCTTGGGTAACTTTTTATTAAACCCAAAAGCAGGTTTGTTATTTCCTGATTTTGACACGGGTAATGTATTAATGCTTACCGGCAGCGTTGAAATTTTATGGGACGGGCACCCAGAGCTTGAAGGCTTTATTGGTGCAGACCGAGGCTGGAAATTTACCCTCACTAAAGGAATGTGGCTTAAAAACTTACTTCCGTTTAGTGCTAAATTTGATGCTTATTCCCCTAACACTAAAATGACGGGCACGTGGCTTGAGGCTGATAAAAACAAACAAGCCGAAAAACTAAAACATACTTTGCAGCCTTTAAAAGTAACCAAAATAACGAAAGAAAGTGATGTAATTACCTCCTTT
>JAGSGK010000177.1 GCA_023955215.1 Paracoccaceae bacterium | reverse complement strand
TCACACCGCCAAAAACAGCACCCATCGTTGTTGGAGATGGAGATCAACTCCGGCAGGTCGTCATTAACCTGATTGAGAATGCCATAAAATACGCAGGACCAGGGAATATTCTGATTGGCTTGAGCAGTATAGAGTATCAGCCGTTATTGCGCTGCGAGGGTGTCAAAATCGCTGTCGAGGATCATGGCTGCGGAATCGCCGCCATTCATATTCCGAGGTTGACTGAGCGATTTTATCGGGTGGATGACCACCGTGGACGGGACGTTGGTGGCACTGGATTGGGCTTGTCCATCGTCAAACATATTGTCAGCCGGCACCGGGGTCGGATACGAATTAAAAGTAGTTTGGGACGCGGGAGCCAGTTTGCCATTTACCTTCCAGCAAATTGATTTGGGTTTTTTTAAAATGTCATAAAACTGTTACAAGCCTGTCGCATAAGCTTTGCAAAAGACCGTTAGGCCTGGGTCAGACGAAAGTCAGACTCAGTTGCTTTAGGAGATTGCAATGTACAAGCTTACAACAACCCTGGTTACCGCGGCTTTGTCCGCATCGGCGGGCATGTCTCTCGCCCGCGACCAAATCCAAATTGCAGGATCATCGACCGTCCTACCTTATGCTTCAATTGTTGCAGAGGCCTTTGGAGAAAACTTTGACTATCCAACGCCGGTGGTTGAATCCGGGGGATCCTCGGGCGGCATGAAACGATTTTGCACTGGATTGGGTGAAAACACGATAGACATCGCGAATTCTTCGCGCCGCATAAAAGACAGCGAAAGAGCGGCATGCGCAGAGCAAGGCGTAACAGAAATTATCGAAGTTCGAATTGGTTACGATGGAATTGTGTTTGCCTCTGATATTGAGGGGCAAAAATTTGCGTTCCATCCGGTGGACATCTATCGAGCTTTAGCGGCGCAATTGCCAATGGAAGGTGAAATGCGAGCCAACAATTATACCGATTGGTCTGAGATCGACGCAAAGTTCACTGCGCAGCCCATAAAGGCCTATATCCCCGGTACGAAGCATGGCACGCGCGAAGTGTTTGAGGAAAACATTCTTCTCGCAGGTTGTAAATCTTCTGGAGCTTTGGCTGAAATACTGTCGCTCAATGGTGGTGACAGCAAAGCTGCTGAGGCTGCTTGTATGACGGTGCGCACCGATGGGATTGCTGTGGATATTGACGGAGATTACACGGAAACACTGGCGTCCATTGCATCCAATAAAAACGGAATTGGCGTTTTTGGTCTCTCATTTTATGAAAACAACACTGACAAGCTGCAAGTTGCGACAATATCGGATGTCATACCCTCGACTGAAAGCATTGCTTCAGGCGATTACCCTGTTTCACGTCCGCTCTACTTTTATGTGAAAAAAGCACATATCAGCGTAATCCCTGGACTCAAAGACTATGCTGCGTTTTTCACTGCGGAGGAGATCGCCGGTCCAGATGGTCCACTGGCGGAATATGGTTTGGTTGCCGATCCGCTTCTAGAGCAAACTCAAGAGCAGATTGAAAACGAAACAATCATGCAGTGAAGCCGCGCGCGTGGTGCAATTCCCTGAGCCTTGCCTAGAGACATTTGGGCAAGGCCAAAACTTTAGGACAACATGCTGACTCACATTCTAATTCTTATGGTTCTTGCCTTGGCACTGTTGGGGTTTTGGCTAGGCAAACGAAAGGCCATTTTGGCTGCAACATCTTTGCATTCATTGCCTGTGCATTATGCTTCCTATGTCCTGCTGATGACGATATTGCCGGCGTCACTCACCCTGGCCATCTGGAGCCTGGCTGAGGCCTGGCTGCTCCATGATCAATCTTTGACACTGTCAACCACCAATAACACTCTGGCCCAAACCGACACAGCGCTCAAATCGATCGTGGTGATCATTGTCGCCGTTTTGTCTCTATTTTTTGCGATGCAAAAGGTATCGCCCGAGTTCCGCGCTCGCAATGTTGTTGAGAAATTTATTCTAGCCGCTCTGATGGTTTGTGCTGCCCTTGCTATCCTGACCACGGTTGGCATTGTAGTATCAATGGTGTTTGAGACAGCTCATTTTCTCAATCTACACAGCTGGAAAGATTTCTTTTTTGGTCTGGACTGGTCACCTAACTTTCACGGTGACAGCGCCCTATCGATTTTGCCGTTACTCTGGGGAACTCTGTATATCTCTTGTGTGGCGCTTTTGGTTGCGGTGCCTGTCGGTTTGTTATCTGCTATTTACTTATCGGAATATGCCTCGAGTCGCATCCGTTCCATTGCAAAGCCTTTACTCGAAGTTTTGGCAGGGATACCCACGATCGTCTATGGCCTTTTCGCTTTGCTCACTTTTGGGCCATTCTTGAGGGATCTGTTCGGGCCGGAGGGCTTTTTTGCGGTTGGTTGGATGAGCGATACGCGCTCGGTGGCGACGGCGGGTATCGTCATGGGAATTATGCTCATTCCCTTCATCTCATCTCTGTCAGATGACATTATTAATGCAGTTCCACAATCACTCAGGGACGGCTCTTTTGGGCTCGGCGCAACGCAATCTGAAACCATCAAACATGTGCTACTGCCTGCAGCACTGCCGGGGATCGTTGGCGCAATCCTTTTAGCGGCATCGCGTGCCATTGGCGAAACAATGATTGTCGTTCTAGGCGCTGGCGCGATTGCGCGTTTCACAGGCAACCCGCTAGAAGCCTTAACCACCGTGACAACACGTATTGTTAGTCAATTGACCGGAGATGGAGATTTTAACAGCCCCGAAACATTGGTGGCTTTCGCCCTTGGCCTCACCCTATTTGCACTGACCTTGGGGCTAAATATCTTTGCACTCTACTACGTCAGAAAATATCGCGAGCAATACGAATGATTGAGCCAAATCCACATAAATCACTTTTTGTCGCAAGCGCGCAAACCAAACAACGTGCGACTGCAGAGAAGCGTTTTCACATGCTCGGACTAACCGCTATTTTTATTGCCCTATCCATGCTTGCCATTCTTATGACAACGATTGTCGCAAAAGGCTCTGGCGCTTTTCAACAGAGTTTTATCACACTGGACGTTGCCCTGTTGGAAGCAAAGCTCGACAAAAAAGGGACGCGAAATCCGGACAACCTAAAGAAAGTTACAACCTTTGGGTATGCGCCCTTGATCAAAGCGGCCATGGAACAGATTGTTGTAGCCCGTGGCATTGAAACAGACCTCACATCAAAGGACATGGCCGCGATTGTTTCTAAAAGCGCCGCTGCGCAGATGCGCGATCGCGTCTTGAACGATCCACGCTTGATTGGAACCACAACTGAATTCAAGTTTCTGGCAAATTCCTGGATTGATGGCTATCTGAAAGGGCGCGTGACGCGGGAAACGATTGGAAAAAATAAGAATATATCAAGTGCGCAGTTGGACTTTGCCGACCGACTCATTGAGCTTGGTATCATTGAAAAATCGTTTAATATTCAATTTATTTTGGGTGCAGATGCCTCTGATCAGCGACCAGAGGATGCGGGCATTGGCGTGGCGATAATCGGCTCTTTTGCCATGATGTGCGTTGTTTTGCTGCTGGCTTTGCCGATTGGCGTGGCCGCCTCCATTTATTTGGAAGAATTTGCCCCCGAAAACCGCCTCACTGATTTTATCGAAGTCAATGTAGCAAATCTGGCGGCTGTTCCTTCGATCGTTTTCGGGATTTTGGGTTTAGCGTTTTTTATCAATATGATGCATTTGCCACAATCTGCACCCCTGGTTGGGGGGCTGGTGCTCACCCTTATGACTTTGCCCACAATAATTATCTCGACTCGAGCAGCTTTGAAAGCGGTTCCGCCAAGTATCCGCAGTGCAGCACTCGGGGTCGGTGCATCGAAAATGCAAACCACTATTCATCATGTCTTGCCATTGGCGACGCCAGGGATCTTGACTGGAACAATCCTTGGCCTGGCGCAGGCTTTGGGCGAAACTGCGCCGCTCTTGTTGATTGGCATGATTGGGTATGTGGCGACGAATATGCCCGAAACAGTGTCTCAAGGTCTTTTGTCGCCAAACTCTGCCATGCCAGCGCAAATCTATGAATGGGCCAAACGTGCGGACCCAGCATTTTATGAGCGGGCATGGGGCGGGATAATTATATTGCTGATCTTTTTGGTAACAATGAACCTGATTGCAGTAAGACTGCGGCGGCGCTTCGAACGGAGATGGTAGACCTATGAACGAAAATATTATCAGTCATGAGGAATTGGCTATGACCGCTCCAACGATAAAAATAAGTGCACGCAATGTGGATGTTCATTATGATAAGACACATGCGATCAGAGGCGTCAGTGCAGAAATTCCATCAAACAGCGTGACTGCGTTTATTGGTCCCTCTGGCTGCGGGAAATCGACGTTTCTCAGGTGCTTAAATCGGATGAATGATACGATTAAAAACTGTCAGGTAAGCGGTGATATTATGCTCGATGGGGAGGATATTTACGATCCTAAAGTAGACCCAGTTCAGCTGCGTGCCAAAGTCGGCATGGTGTTTCAAAAGCCAAACCCTTTTCCAAAATCCATCTATGACAATGTAGCCTATGGCCCCCGCATCCATGGGCTTGCTCGCGATAAGTCCGACCTTGATGGAATTGTGGAGCAAGCATTGCGCCGCGCAGCCATTTGGGGAGAAGTCAAAGACCGATTGAGCGCGCCGGGCACTGGCCTGTCTGGCGGGCAACAGCAACGGGTTTGTATTGCCCGCGCTATTGCCACAGCACCAGAGGTTTTGCTGATGGATGAACCCTGCTCTGCGCTGGATCCGATTGCCACGGCACAAATCGAAGAGTTGATCGATGAATTGCGGCAAAATTATTCCGTTGTCATTGTCACACACTCCATGCACCAAGCTGCCAGGATTAGCCAAAAGACAGCTTTCTTTCACATGGGCACTTTGGTGGAATTTGGAGATACGAAGACAGTTTTTACCAACCCGAGAGATCCGCAGACAGAGAGTTACATTACCGGACGCATAGGCTAGGAGAGAAAAATGAGCTCAGATCAACATATCCGCACAGCATTCGATCGTGACCTTGACCAATTGCTAGCTCAAATGCTGCGCATGGGGGGCTTGGTAGAAGTCGCCATTCTAGAAGCTGCAAAATCATTTGAGACTCAAGATGTGCAACTGGCTGACGAAGTGCGCGCGGCTGATCGCATTATTGATGACATTGAAGCACAGATAAACGAGGATGTTGCCAGCATTATTGCCCTACAAGCGCCCGCGGCGCGGGATCTGCGGCTGCTTTTGTCGATCTTAAAAGTTGCCGGAAACTTGGAGCGTATCGGCGATTATGCGAAAAATATGGCAAAGCGTACGCACCTATTGCTGCAGTTGCCGAATATCGAAAACTCATCCAGCTCCCTTCGGCGCTTGTCGCGTGAAGTTCAGTTGATGCTCAAAGACAGTCTTGATGCCTATGTTCAGCGTGATCCTGAATTGGCCAAAGATGTGATCTCCCGCGATAATGACGTCGATGAACTTTACAATGGCCTGTTTAGGCAGTTTGTGACACATATGATGGAAGATCCGCGTAATATTACGGCCTGCCTGCATCTGCATTTTATTGCGAAAAATATCGAACGCATGGGGGATCATGTAACCTCTATTGCAGAGCAGGTGGTTCTTGTCGTCACCGGTCAAATGCCCAGCGAGAGCCGCCCCAAGGGTGATCTCACCTCAATCGACGTAACATTATCTCAGGAATAGGACATGCAAGCGCGTCCCAAAATACTGATTGTCGAAGACGAACCAGCACAGCGCGAAATTTTGCTTTACCACTTGAAAAAGGCTGGGTTTGAAGCGCTATGGGCCGAAAACGGTGAAGAGGGTCTCCTCTTGGCGCAAGAAAGTCTGCCTGATATGCTGATCTTGGACTGGATGTTGCCAAAGTTGTCAGGATTGGAAGTCTGTCGTCGACTGCGCGCACATCAAGACACGAAACACATTCCAATTATCTTGCTATCGGCACGATCTGAAGAGGCCGATAAAGTGCAAGGCTTGGATATTGGCGCCGATGATTATGTTGCCAAACCCTACTCTGTTATGGAATTGATGGCACGCGTAAAAACCCAATTGCGCCGAAACAGAGCAAGCCTACTAGGCGCGCAATTACGCTTTCAAGATATTATCTTAGATGCAGCCGCCCACAAAGTTTTTCGGGCGGGCATGGAAATAAAACTGGGGCCAACTGAATTCAAATTACTCGCAACCTTTATAGAAAAGCACGGCCGGGTGCTGTCTCGCAACCAACTTCTAGACCAGGTCTGGGGCCAAGATATCTATGTCGACAGCCGCACAGTCGATGTGCATGTGGGCCGTTTGCGAAAGTCGCTTATGCAACATGGCGGCGATAACCCACTGCGCACCGTCCGC
>JAGSGK010000276.1 GCA_023955215.1 Paracoccaceae bacterium | reverse complement strand
TTTGGATGCAAGTGATGGATCAAAGATTTGGGGTTATAAATTGCCAAACTTTGTCAAAGACCGCCCACGTAAAATTGCGAAGGTATTCACCCACCACGGCCCAATCTTGGCTGGTAACCGCATTGTCGTGACATCAAGCGATGGTAAGTTGCGCAGCTTTGATCCGACAGACGGTAGCCTAATTGGCAGTGTGGATGTTCCGGGTGGTGCGACAACTGCACCGGTTGTTGCAGGTGGAACTTTGTACGTTGTGAGCGGCAAAGGGCAATTGCACGCTTTCCGTTAGGCGCGATATAGTCTAGAGGACGCGCTTGTACCTTATCCGGAGCGGATGACATGTCCTTTACCCTTGCCATCGTGGGCCGTCCTAATGTCGGCAAATCTACGCTTTTCAACCGATTAGTCGGTAAACGTCTGGCCTTGGTCGATGATCAACCAGGGGTGACTCGCGATTTGCGTGAAGGCGCAGCGCGTCTTGCCGATTTGCGTTTTACTGTAATCGACACCGCCGGTTTGGAAGAAGCGACCGATGAATCCCTTCAAGGACGTATGCGCAAGCTGACAGAACGGGCCGTGGAAATGGCCGATGTTTGCTTGTTCATGATCGATGCGCGCGTCGGCGTGACACCGACGGACCAAGTTTTTGCTGAAATCCTGCGTAAAAAAGCCGATCACGTGATCTTGGCCGCCAACAAAGGTGAAGGCTCTGCTGCGGATGCTGGTGTGATCGAGGCTTATTCTTTGGGTCTTGGCGAACCGATCCGCCTGTCTGCGGAGCACGGTGAAGGTCTGAACGATCTTTACACACACTTGATGCCGATTTCTGACCAATTTGATCTGCTTGCTGAAAAGGACGACACCCCAGAGGTGGACGTGACTTTGGATGAAGACGAAGATGGCTTGGGCGCGGTTCCAGTTCCGACAAATGCGAAACCTTTGCAGGTTGCCGTTGTTGGACGTCCGAACGCGGGTAAATCAACGCTGATCAACCAAATCTTGGGCGAAGAGCGCCTTTTGACCGGACCAGAGGCAGGGATCACACGTGATGCGATTTCCTTGCGCATTGACTGGAACGGCACGCCGATGCGTATCTTTGATACCGCCGGTATGCGCAAAAAGGCCAAGGTTCAGGAAAAGCTAGAAAAACTAAGCGTTGGTGATGGTCTGCGGGCTGTTAAATTCGCTGAGGTCGTTGTGGTTCTTTTGGACGCCGCGATCCCGTTTGAGCAACAAGATCTTCGTCTCGCCGATTTGGCCGAACGTGAAGGTCGCGCGGTGATTATCGCGGTGAACAAATGGGACATCGAGGACGAAAAACAATCCAAGCTGAAAGACCTCAAAGAAAGCTTTGAACGTCTGTTACCACAGTTGCGCGGTGCGCCACTGATTACGGTCTCTGCGAAAACCGGTCGTGGTTTGGATCGCCTGAACGAGGCGATCATGAAGGCCTATGAGGTCTGGAACCGTCGTATCACAACTGCGCAGCTGAACCGCTGGCTTGCTGGTCAGGTGGAGGCACACCCGCCCCCCGCGCCACAAGGCAAGCGCATCAAACTGCGCTACATGACCCAAGCAAAAACACGTCCTCCGGGTTTTGTTGTGATGTGTTCGCATCCTGACAAAGTGCCAGAAAGTTACTCCCGTTATTTGGTGAATGGTCTGCGCGTCGACTTTGACATGCCGGGCACACCGATCCGTCTGTATATGCGCGGTCAGAATGACGCGAACCCTTACAAAGGTCGCAAGAAGGCTCCGCCTTCTAAATTGCGCAAACACACCGATGGACGCAAGTTCGAGGGTGGCAAGCGTAAGTAGGCATTTGCCTAACGCTGCAACTTGCTAAAATAGTAAAAGAAGAAGCAGGCAATTTGCCTGCTTTTTCTTTTAGTAACGCTGAATTTCTGAGTTGGTCTTAGCCCCGTGTTCTGTAAATGGGCCAAAGCATTGCAATGGCACCCGCGATAGCAACGGGTGCAACGCTGTCCAAAGCAAATTCGTTGGCCACCGCAATGGCGATCAGCGCCCAGATGACGGAAATCCCATAGGTTGGAGCACGGCCCAAACGCCACTGGATGGCAAAGCCCAAGATACTGGCAAGGCTCACGCAGATCATTGCCGCGGCTAGTTCGCTGGTCCATCCGTATCCCCCCAACAGTAGGCCGATGGCGGCAAAGCTAGCGGCACTTAACCAACCTGCATAAAGACCGATAGGCCAACTGGCCCATACTTGATCCTCATGTGGGCTACGGAACAACGCCACCACGGATGGGATTAACATCAACCAGATAAGGATTGCCGCCCATACAGGGCTAAGGCTGGCAACAGGCAGCCATGCGGCACCAATGGCAAGTGACACCAGCAAGGCAGGGCGCATAGCGGACCATGTAGACGCAGTGGCGCGCTTCCAAAGACCATAGACGGCTGCGACCACAAGCCACGTAAAGATTGGGCCCCAGATTGCAAAGGCGTAGCCTGCAGGCTGAACCGCAGCGTTCAGTTGAGGAATAGGGAACTGATCGGCTTCGAAGCCGCCAAATTCAGGCACCCAAAGCGGAGAGCCCGCAAACGCGATGCTGGCGACAAGGATCAGGAACGCGAGTGACTTTGACATAAGGCAAGCTCCATTGGCTAAAGTGGCAGATAGGTATGGGAAACCCGCATTTACATCTAGCGCTGCCTCCCTACTATCAATGGTAGCATAGACTATTTTACTGGGGGGACCAACGATGACACGCATTGCTATTTTCTGTGATGGAACATGGAATTCCCCTGACCTCGACGAACCCACCAGCATTCATAAGCTACAAGGCGCACTGCTGAACGATCCATCCAAAGGGCAAGTCTGCGCATATTTTGCCGGAATCGGTACAGATGATCGTTTTGATGGCAGCCTTAAAAAGTTCTTTAATAAATGGGGCGGTGGCATTTTCGGTTGGGGTTTGGATGGCAAAGTCAAACAAGCCTATCAGTTCCTCTGCCAAGCCTATCAAGCAAACGACGAGATTTATCTGTTTGGGTTCTCTCGTGGAGCTTATACGGCGAGGTCTGTTGCGGGCATGATCCGTAAGTGTGGGATGATCGACAATCCAACACCCGAACGGATCAATGAAGCGTTTAAATTGTATCGTCGTAAAGGCAGCCAAAATAGTCCCGACAAGCCGCATATCATGGCAGAACGAAAACGCTTGTCCCCGCGGTTTGCAACCTCTGTCAAAGATGCTGATTGGCGGGGAAGCGGCGCAATGGTGAAGATCGCCTATGTCGGTGTGTTTGACACTGTCGGCGCACGTGGCATGCCGCCTTCGCTTTTGGGCCCCTTAGCGACGGCGTGGAACAGCCAATATAAATTTCACGACATGGCGCTCTCTAGCCTGGTCAAAAGTGCACGGCACGCTTTGGCGATTGATGAGCAGCGGGTGTTTTATGTACCCGCGAAATGGGACAATCTGGACAAGCAGGGGTTAAAGAACGGCCTCAACAATGGCGATGTCAGTGCCAACCGGCCATTCCAGCAGATGTGGTTCACTGGGGACCATGGCGTGATTGGTGGCAGTGCCACGGAACAGCCGTTGTCGTCCATAGCGCTTGAGTGGATGTTGGACGGGGCCGAGGGGCTGAAATTGAAACGCGGGGTCAAATTTCCTCCAACGCCATCAAACCCATTGTACCCGCTTGATCGGCTCACGAAGAAGCGCAAGCTGTTCAAGAAGTGGCGGGAGGGGCCGGTGTCCGATTGGGAACTGCACCCATCGGCACGCAAGCGCGTGAACACGTTGGCGACGTACAGGCCCAAAAGCCTGCACAAGATTTTCTAGAAAAGTAGGGCTGGGCGATTAACCCAGCACCCCTTCAGCGCTGATTGTTGTTTTGCCACCAAGGTAGGGGGCCAACACGTCAGGCAATACAATCGAGCCGTCCG
>JAGSGK010000259.1 GCA_023955215.1 Paracoccaceae bacterium | reverse complement strand
TGTTTCTTCTTCGCCCATCTGGTCGCCAAAAGTGGCTTCAAGATCGATAACGTCGCGCAACAGAATGTCCTCGGACAATAGCTCGTCGCGCCAAATTGTAATCGCCTGGAATGTCAGCGGGCTTTCACAAAGCCCAGCAATCATCGTGTTGCGACCGGCCTCGATGCGTTTTGCAATCGCGATTTCGCCTTCACGAGAAAGCAATTCAACAGAACCCATTTCACGCAGGTACGTGCGAACAGGATCGTCGGTACGGTCCAGTTTTTCCTGACCCGTGCTGCCCAGTGTCAGATCACGTGTGCCTTCAGCAGCAACCAGATCCGTTGGACCTTTTGCTTCTTCTTCTTCGGCATCTTCGTCTTCAATGATGTTGATGCCCATTTCGGACAACATCGACATCACGTCTTCGATTTGTTCAGAACTTACCTGATCAGGCGGCAAAACAGTATTTAGCTGATCGTAAGTGATATAGCCTTTTTCACGCGCTTCACCGATCATCTTCTTAACGGCAGTTTGGCTCATATCTAGTGAGATATCGCCATCAGCGCCTTCGCGCTTTGCGTCGTCATTATCTTTCGCGGCCATCAAGTGCTCCTGTTCAGGGCTCCGTAAGTGATTCGCAAAACGAATCAGTTAGAGAATCATTCACGCCTTCGGGTGATTCGGCCACCCATGTACCGTCTTTTTCCTAACGAATCCTGCCTAAAAGCAACTATGTGTCGTCTTTTGAGTACCGAATCGTTTCCATGAGTGCGTCTAATGCACTGCGCTCGTCTTTGTCCATCTTGGCCCCATTCGCGCCTAGGTCGAATTCGGCCTTATCTTCTTCCGTGCTACGCACCGATTCCTGCACCGCTTTTGCGGCCTGAGACAGTCGGTACGTGACATCCTCATCTGCAACGCCTGTCAAATCTTCCGCTGCATCTGCAATTTCGGCGTCTAGTCCACGTGCTGCATTTAATTTACCCAGCTCTTCAGCCACGGTCAGGCGCACCTTTTCGACATCACCGGGAACGCGGATGCAGGGTATGATTGCGACATGGTTGGCATTCAGCAGGTTTTCAAGGGCGAAGGGCCCCAGTGCGTCATAAATATTTTCGCGCAACTCTCCTGCGCTGGCACCAAGGCTGCGTAAAATGACACGGCGGATGTCAGCGTGATCGCTGTTGCGACAGGTCATGCTTTCTAACCCGCGCTCGAACTCTTCGGCCACTTCTGGCGTGCCAACAAGGGCCGCCAAAACAATCGCTTCGCGCAAGTGTTCTGTGATTTCAGGCGTCAAAGCAGAGGCAAGCGCCGAAGATTTAGTTGCAGCCAATGCGTTTTGTGGCGGCTGCCACTTGCCTCCACGGAACCCACCACCCTTAAAGTTGCCGTTGCGGCGCTGTGGTCCCGCACGTTTGGTAGAAAACAAATCCCAACGCAGGTCTTTGATCGCCTGACCATAGTGACCCCGAATAGAGGAGTCTTTGATCAGCTTAATCTTTTCGCGCAGCGTCTTATCTAGGGCCGCTTTGCGTTCAGGACTGTCAAAAACCATGCCTTCAGTTTCGCGCTGCCACAACAGCTGAACCATTGGGATGGCACCGTCGATTATCTTTTGCAGACCAGGTGCGCCTTGCGCCTTCAACAGATCATCAGGGTCCAACCCTTCGGGCATCAAGGCAAAGCGCAGCGATTGCCCCGCCTCAAGCAAAGGCAGTGACAGATCAATCAGACGCATTGCGGCGCGCAAGCCTGCCTTGTCCCCATCAAGGGCGATGATCGGCTCTGGTGACACACGCCACATCATCTGCAGCTGGCTTTCGGTGATCGCGGTACCAAGCGGCGCAACCGCCCCGCCAAAGCCGTGCTCGCCCAGCGCGATAACGTCCATGTACCCCTCAGACACAATCAACGGCTGGCCTTTGCCAACAGCCGTGCGTGCGGGTCCGTGGTTGTAAAGGCTGCGGCCTTTGTCGAACAATTCGGTTTCGGGTGAGTTTAGGTATTTCGCGTTGTCATTTGGATCCATCGCCCGTCCGCCAAAAGCGGTGCATCGGCCACGCGCGTCGCGGATCGGGAACATGATGCGGCCACGGAACGTGTCATAGGGCTTGCCGCCCTTCTGGCTGGGCTTACCCAAACCAGCGCCCAGGATCAGATCAGGATCAACCTCTTTGGCGATCAAATGGTCCCACAACCCCTGCCACGTGTCAGGGGCAAAGCCGATTTCCCAGCGTTCTTGTGCCGGCGGCTTTAGACCGCGGCCATCCAAGTAGGCGCGCGCATCTGCGCCTGCGGCTGTTTGAAGCTGTAGTTTGAAAAACTTAACCGCATGCTCCATGGCCTCAGCCAACTGGGTGCGGCGGTCTGATTTTTCCTGCGCTTTAGGATCTTGGGCTGGCATCGGCATGCCGACTTCATCTGCCAAAATGCGAACAGCTTCCATAAACCCTACGTTTTCAGTTTCACGGACAAAGGAAATTGCATCACCTTTGGCCTGACAGCCAAAGCAATAATAAAACCCTTTTTGGTCATCCACGTGGAAACTGGCAGATTTTTCCTGATGAAATGGGCACGGTGCCCACATGTCACCTTTGCCCTGATTGGACTTGCGCGTGTCCCACATGACTTTTCGCCCGACCACTTGGGACAGGCTGGCGCGGGTGCGCAAATCATCTAGGAAACCGGGAGGTAAGCTCATGGCATGTATATTGGTGCTGATGTCGTCAGAGTCGAGTCGTCACTCGCGAGAAAGACACGCTTCTTTCCACTGAGCGCTAATATCCGTGGCTTTCAAATCGCGGCGTTTGAGCTGATAGATTGGGCCGCCCAAAATCGTAATCGCGTTGTTGTACTGGTCAGGCCATGTTGGCTCAGTCGCGGCGATTGCTTCGGCCAATTTGCTTTCTTTCACACGATCCAAACGCGCGGTTTTAATCGCGGCGACAACGTCTGCTTGGTATGCGCAATCCTGTTCTTTGCTGACTTCATCAGCGGCAAAGGTTGGCGTGGCAAAGGCAACAAGGGTTGCGAATAGTGCAAAACGGGTCATCGGCTATCTCCGGCTGGGTCAGGAATCGGGTTGTTTCAAGGAATAACACTACCCGCGTGACGCGACACCTTCCATAGCCCTTTGCAGATCATGCAAAAGCGTACCTGCCATAGACCTGAACACCATGATCACAAAGACATCATCCCCAGTGCGGGTGATCGAGCTGTTCATGTGCATCAAATCACTGCGTGCGGTGTGCCCTTTTTTGAAAACGTCACTGCGCAGATCCAATGGTGTGACACGGGCCAATACATCCGCAGCACCCGCACCTTTAAGTTCAACAACCGTCCACCCATCGCTTTGATCCGTCAGGGCAGCATAGTTTGCCAACCCTTGATCCACCTCACATCCCATCAGGATGAATTGTTCGCGGCCAAACCAAATCGCCCGTGCGCTCGCCTTACCGGTGCTTCGGTTCGCGGCGGGCACGGCCATTCCATGTGCCGCCTTCAAGGCAGCAGAAAGCTCTTTGCCCGTATCATTGAAGGGTGAGATGGATGTGATTGGCCCAGTCTTCATCTCGGACAGAGTGACGTTGCCAAGTGTAAGTGGCACAAAGCCATCCATCGGTGTTTTTGCAATCAAATCAACCACGGGTACGTTCCCCTTTCGGGTCAAAGACAACTGGGTCACACACTTCGACAACTGTTTCGATCTGGCGCATATGATCGACCATTCGCAATCTATCCCCCAGCCGCTCAGGCCCATCTCGTACAAACCCCAATGCCATGAAGTGCCCCAAGGTTGGTGAGAATGCGACGGAGGTAAGGTAGCCTTTGTCAAATTCAGCGGTGGCCTCGTCCCCTTCATTATACAAATGCGCGCCTGCGGTCAGCTGTTTCACTGCCCCCACGGGTTTAAAGCCCATAAGACGTTCGCGGTCTTCATCCTGCAATCCTTCACGCGCGGCCATGGTTTTGCCGATGCAATCCTTCTTGGCGCTGATCATCCGCCCCATGCCGATATCAAAGGCGGTCACCCGACCGTGGATTTCCGCGTGGGTGATGAATCCTTTTTCGATGCGCAACACATTGAGCGCTTCGACCCCATATGGTCCGCCGCCCATTTCTGTGGCCTTGGCAGTCAATGTACGGAACAGGCTGTCGCCGTATCGCGCAGGCACTGCCATTTCATAGGCATGTTCGCCTGAGAACGAGATACGGAACAACCGCCCATGAACGCCCGAAATGCTAACATCGCCACAAGCCATGAACGGCCATGTTTCGTTATCAAGTGTTTGGTCCAACAGGCCATTGAGCAGTTCGCGTGACTGCGGCCCTGCAACGGCGAACTGTGCCCACTGTTCGGTCACAGACATCAGACGCACATCCAATTCAGGACGCAGCACTTGGGTCACGAATTCAAGATGGCGCATCACAGCACCCGCAGCGGCCGTTGTGGTGGTCATAACGAAATGGATTTCCGACAGACGCGCGGTGGTCCCATCGTCCATCACATAACCGTCTTCGCGCAGCATCAAGCCGTAGCGCACGCGCCC